>DASYEY010000070.1:0-6712 GCA_036498725.1 Verrucomicrobiia bacterium
AAAACAGCGCAACCACCGTGATAAAACAGGCCAGACCGAAAATAAACCGTTTAAAATTGCGCCAACGACACAGCCAGCGAACCGAATAAACAAACAAAATTATCAAAGCCACGGCCAGCGTACTGGCAAGGGCGGCCAGTGAAGCGAATTCCACCACGTCCGCCAGCGAATTTCTTTTGGCAGACATGGACGCCAATGAATAGAAAACAAAGAAAGTGAGCACGAACAGCGCGATGAGCCATAAGCAAAGCCCCCGCCAGCCTTTCCACGATCTGCTCCAGATATTTTCGGGTTTTTCGTCCATATAAACGATTTTTTAAAAACGCTAATCAGCGCTCAGCCGTGCGGTTTTTATCAACGGTAAATAGCGATGGGTTTATCCCACCAAAACATTCACACGTTGGCTGCGCGGTTTTGTGAAAAAATTCTTTCGGTCGGCATCGTGCGTTTGGGTCGAACCTATCAATTCAGCGAATAACAATTTTTGCTGCCGCAGTTCCACCATCACTTCCGGTGAGGGCGGTGAATATTTCTCCGCTACGACCGGCGACTTTTCCCGGATAGAAAAATTCAAAAAGAGAATGAAAATCCACACCGTTGCGAGTGCAGCCCACGCCTTGGGGTGAGGCCAGAAAATAGTAGATAGTTGTTGATTGATGGTTGAGAGCCAGAAGGCACGTGGAGCCGGGCGGTTGGCCTGGGCGGTCGTCAAAATTTTTGCCCGCCAATCGGTTGGAATCGCTTTCAGTGGCTGCTGGCGCAGGCGGTCTTCAAATGGTTCCATTTCATCATTCATCATTCTACCCTCTTCATTTCTTCATAGAGTGGACGCAACTGCGCCCGCAATTTGTCTAAGCCGTAGCGATAACGGCTGGCGGCGGTGTTCGGGGAAATCGCCAGCACAACGGCGATCTGCTCGAAGGTTAAATCCTGCCAAAGTTTCAAGTGCACGACCGCACCCTGGTCCTCCGGTAATATGGCCAGGGCTTCGGCCAATTCGTCGCGGAAAATTTTTTCATCCGGATCGTCAGTGGCTGCGAACGGAGAGATTTGTTCGGCCGCGAAATTTCCCCGGGTTTTTTCGCGGGAGGAACGGCGGCGGATCAGGTCAATCGCTGCGTTGTGGGCCAGGCGAATGAGAAAAGCGCGTTCGTCGCGGACATGGGTGAACAATTTCGGTTCGCGGACGAGTTTGACGAAAAGTTCCTGCAAGATATCGCGGGTATCAGCCTCCGCCCGCGTAAGGTTCAGCAGAAAAGCGAACAACGCTTGCGCGTGTTCGTCATAGAGCCGTTCGATGTCCAAGCCGGCGGGCATTTTCATAATGACGCGCGCGGTTAGGGAATTTGTCTAGTTTTTATCGCGAAGAATTTTCCAGTTCTATCGTCCAACGGCGGCAAAACCAAAGCGGGATGGCGCCGAAGATGCCAAACGAACAATCAATCAACCGCCACCAGAGCGGGATGCCACGGATTTCACCAAAAATGAGCGCAAAGGGGATGACCAGGGCGCAAGCGATCAAGCCAAAATCAAACAGCCAGCGGTTGCGCACGGGATCGCGCAACGCGCCCACGAAAACCAGGGCAATGATAAAATGCCCAAACGCCAGCCAATCAGTGCCATAAAATAAAAACGGCGCGCGAATCTCCGTTTCAGCCAAAGCTTTGTCAATGCGCACAAGCCATTCGGCAGGCGCGGACGATTTTTCGTCCGCGTTGGAAAAATGGCTGAGCCAGTTTACCTCGGTCCGCAATGGAATCGCCGTGGCGCCGCTCAGGCACAAGCCGAAGATGAAGGTGCACGTCCACCAGCGGATGCGGCGGAGCAGTTGGTTTTCCCGATTCATAGAACCATTGCCAAAGCGCTGGCTTTGCTTCACCAGCATTAAGACCTTAATTTTCCGTTTTATTCCGTTCCGCGATTTCGCTTGTCACCACCTGCCGATTGGCTCAGGCAATCCAACCAGTGGCCGAGAAAAAATTGTTTCTGTGTCGGCAGGAATGTGTCGGATTTACCGATAATCGGGCGCAAGGCCGTGGTCATCTGTACCGCGACGAGCAGGAAAATGATGATCCAAACATTCAGACCGGCGTGCGATTTTGCGTTTGTATGCGAAAAGCCGCGGGTGATGAACCGTACGCCAAACAGCGTGGCGATGAACCAAAAAATGAGGTGCAATATGCCCATCCATGCCAAAGATTCGGTGGATTGCGAAAAAATCCACGCAATGGGCGCGAAGCCGACGAGCAGGATTGTCATCTGCATCAACAAACCGGCCAACAATCCGCAGACTTCCACCAACCGCGCCTGAGAGCCGCTTAAGCAAGTGAAAATGTAAAGGCTGGGCAAACAGATCGTGGCGGAGATCAACAGACCAGCGGCGATTTTCACCGGCGCGGCCCATAGTTGCGTGCCACCGGAAAAGGTTCCTGCCACCACGCCGTAAACCAGGCTGCATATGGCTGTCGTGCACAGCATGGAGATGATGAGTTTGCCTGCGCCCGGTTGGCGCAGTTGAAACAGCAGGCGTCGCGGCTGGCGCAACAACGCTTCGATGGCGGCGAAAATGTGCGGGATGGGGATGCGTTCAGCGGGGTCGTCACCCAAAAGAGCCGGGCCCGGTCGCGGCGGTGGCGGTGGCATCGACTCGGAAATTTTTTCCGCAAAACGTTGCGCGGCATCCGTCGGTGACGGGATCTGCGGAGGAATCGGATTGTTTTCGTTCATAATTTTGTTGTTTGGTTAAAAAAGATGCCGAAGTGTGTTGAAAACGGTTTCGTAAAAATTACCGCGAAGCGAATCGGGGCGGATAAATTGCACAGGCAGCGACGGTGACCCGATGAACGGACGCAAAATCCACGAGAGCTGGCTGCCGAGAAGGAAGTTACCCGCCAGCCACGCGCACAAGACGCGGCGCGCAATCATCGGTCCCGGCGCCAGCCGGGTGAGTAATTGCAGCAGGCGCAAATTGCCGGCCGTGCCCGCCAGGGCGATCACGGCCACATGGGTGAGCAAAATAAAATTATAAGCGGTACCGGAAACCGCGCTGGCACTCATCGCCGGGGCATTCCAGGCCAGAAAAAAGATTAGCGGGCTAAACGCACCGAGAATGACAGCCGTGACCGTGTTGCTCATCACAATGGCGGAAAAAGATTGGCGGAACGGACTGTTTAACCCGAGCAATGGGGCCAGCATGGCGTTCAGCAGTGCGTTGCCGAACGTGGTGAGGAGAATGATCAAAGGAAATTTTATTGCGACGTAAAAGGCCTGCTGCGGATCGCGCCACCACCCCATGGCTGCGCCATAACTACCAGCGCCAACGATAATGATCACGATCTGAAAGAGCAGCCACCGCCGATCCCAGCCCGCACTCCAACGAGCAACAAGATCCACTTCGCCCCGCAAGAGCGGGGCGATATCAAGCCATGATGAATTGAGGCTTTCAGATCGCATAGGCATGATCGACAAGCGGCACCCAAGGTTCAAACTCGACGCGAACGGGAAATACGCCTAAAGACCAGCACACCGCCGATGGTCAAGAGTGCCCAGGTGGATGGTTCGGGAATGGTGGGCACCGTTTTCAAAGCGGCAGGTGTCAGATTATTCTCGGCATATTGTTTTTTTGTTTCCAATACCACCGCGCCGCTGTAAGGAGTGACGAGCTGTTGTTCCACGGCCAGACTTGAGGCGTTGTCAGCCTGACGCATAGCAGCGAGTGCGGCGATTTCGTCTTTTGCCCATAGTTGTTCGATGTGCCGGCTCACTTGCAATCCCTCGGGGGCGGAATTGGTCGCGCGTTCGCGGATGAGTTCGATCGTGCGGGTTTTTCCCGTCAAGGCGTCCACCTGCCTTTTTAACCCGGCGACGAGCGTCCCGTCCAATCGGGGAAGCATCTTGAATGAGCGCAATCCGTCCAATTGTTCGGCGATGCGATCAGGGCCAGGCCGGAGCGGCAGATCAAAAATGGAAACGGATTGGTTTCCGCGTTCCATGCGTTGTCGCAATGAATCCGCCGGCGAAAGCAAAACCGGCTGGGAGTCGTGAATCCAGATGACTGCGCCATGGCCGGCCGCGGCCGCCAGATCCCAGCCTTGTTCAAGGGCGGGAAGATCATCGCAACCGCCGGAATAGTGAAAGTGTTGCAGCCGGTTTGTGAGATTGAAGATCAATTGAGGATCGGCATGGGAAGGAAGCAGGAGGGTAAGCGCCGGATCGGTGGCGACGATAATCGCCAATTCTGTTTGTGTTGAAATCTGCCCGACGGATTTCGCGAGCGAATCGCCCCATGATTTCATGCCGGCCGAACCGTCAATCACCAAAACAATGCGTGATATCGGAGCGGGAGAAGACGCTTCGATGCGCTGGCGGATGATTTGACCACCCGCAAGTGACGGGGTCCATACGTTGCCTGCTTCCGCCGGGCAGTCCACTTGCACAGAGCTCGGGGAATCATCAGTGATATTTCCGTGGAGTGAAAATTTTTGCGCTTCATGCGCGGCGGCGAATGTGCTGTTAGGCGCGAAAATTTTTGTTGGTGATTCCATCCAGGCGGCGTGCTTCAGCTCGGGTGAAATTTTGAAGTTGCGTTCCAAAAATTCCGGCCATTGGAAGGTGCCGTGTTCTGGTGAGTCCAAAACCAGCGGCGCCGTGATGCCAATACGCACCTTCATCGTCCCGCCGGCGGGGGGCACGGGGAAACATTGCAGCAGCACGCGGTCGGGTCCGCAAGTCGTGACCAGTACGGGGTCCCGCCGCTGTTCCACGGCTACCTGCTGATACGCTTGACGTGTTTGTGAACGTCCCCCAAAGGCTGCCTCCCGTTCCTCTCCATTGATCCACAGGGTAAGCCGTGTCACCACACTTCCCGGAGGCAGGGCGATTTGCGCCCGCGCCTCGCGTTGCTGTTGCGAGACGTTTTTAAATTCCATGGTCCATTCACAATAAACCACGGACGCAGCGGGCTCGGCCAGGGCATCCAAACGGGAGGATTGCAAAGACAGTCCTTTCAAGCGGCCAGCGACAATTTCGCCGCCCAGGGCGTCATCCCAGGAAAAATCGAAATCATCATTCAAGGCATTCCATCGACCAGCCCGGGTGAAAAGTGACGGTGGCGGGACGGCATTGAAAGCGTTGCCAGTGACCCGAAAATAAATCTCGCGTGCCTTGTCGGCGGCGAAGCTGGAGTTGCCCGACCCCAGCCAGCGGACAAGGTCAAACTCAGGTTCCCGGAAATCCATGCCGTAACACGACCGCAGAATTATTTCTTCATCACCGAAACGGCGCAGTGTGTTTACGCCGCCCCGCCGGATGGCTGGGTCGTCGGATTCCGCCCGAACCAAGCCGTTATAAGTAATAAATTTCGGGACTTGAGCCAGCGCAAGCAGAGAAAATGACAGCCCCAATGCTGGCCAAAACCGCCCCAATTTACCGTCACCCAAACGGCGGCGCACTCGCCAACGTAGCAACAACGTGCAGAGCAGGCCAAAATAAGGCGCCAAGGGAATCAGACCGAGGCCAAAAAAAGCCACGGCCATCGCACTAAACGGTATGAATGTCACATAAAGAATTGAATAAAACATCGCCACGCCGGCTGCCGCCCCCGCGACCCAACCCAGCCCCCGTGCCCAACGGTCTTTATCAAAAAATGCGGCAAGCCAAAGCCAGAAGTTTGCGAGTGGTACCAACGCCACGGCCAAGATTTGGAACCATGTCGGGATCGGATCAAATAACACACCGGCAGAAATGCCGGTAAAAAATTCAAACATCAGGGTCCCCACCGGCAGCAGCACGCCGAACAACAACACCAGGATGATCCAAGACCATTTCAGGAAACCCTTTTTGGCGCGCCGAGGTTCGGTTTCTGGTCCAGTTGGGGCACCGACGCGGGAAAGAATCCGGCGCATGTCATCTTCGGTGACGATGGAAAGTTTGGAGAGGCCAATTTCAACTTCAACGTGACGACGCAAATCGTCCACCACTTCGTCAGGGTCAGCGCCCGAGCCACGCAAATGATCACGCAGGCGCTGGCAGAAATCCTCCCATACTTTGGCTGCGGCTGCTGTCCAAGGGGTCATGTCATGCCTCTTTCCGTTTTAACCGCTCGACGCTGCGGTTTAGTTCGCCGATATATTCATTCATAGCATCCATTGTTTTTCTGCCTTCCTTGGTTAGAGAATAATATTTTCGCGCCGGTCCGGCCGGGGATTCCTCCAATCGGGCCGTGATCAAACCCGCGACGCGCAGCCGGGAGAGCAACGGATAAGCCGTGCCTTCTGTTATCCCCAGTCCATGGGTCTCCACGAGTGTCTTGACGAGGTCATAGCCGTAACACTCGTCAGCAGCCAGGGCATTGAGAATGCATAATTCGAGTACGCCCTTTTTTACCTGAACCGTCCAATTGTCGAAGAAATCATCCATCAGATATCATTCAATGCAAACTACCTTGTTATACATAGCACTGATTTTTTCCCGGGTCAAATTTAATTTGGCCGGCAAC
Source organism: Verrucomicrobiia bacterium (assembly GCA_036498725.1). Classification (GTDB taxonomy): domain Bacteria; phylum Verrucomicrobiota; class Verrucomicrobiia; order Limisphaerales; family UBA11358; genus UBA11358. The sequence continues at coordinate 6,497 of DASYEY010000070.1, forward strand.
CAGGGCGTCCGGTGATGGGCGGGTTTCAATTTTCATGGGTCTCCACTTGTCTGGATTTGGGAAATAGTTGAGCCAAGAGGATTAACAACATGGCCAAGATGAATTTTTCGCAAAACAGGCAGGCGCACCCGCTCAAAAATAAACCGCCCCAAATAATAAACTGCGCAGCTGGCTGGGGAATGTATTTTGGAGTGCCTGATTTTAGCCTGCGCCGGA
>DASYEY010000071.1:0-50137 GCA_036498725.1 Verrucomicrobiia bacterium
GGAAAAGAATCTCTACCCGAGCGGCGCGGAGAAGCAGATTCGCAAAACTCGTATCTATTGTTACCGAATTTTATCGGCGCAATAGTTTTACTGCTTCCCTTTGACCAACGCCTCTACCACTTGTGGATCGGCCAAAGTCGAGACATCGCCGATTTGATCCACCTGATTCTCGGCAATTTTGCGCAGGATACGGCGCATGATTTTTCCGGAACGTGTCTTGGGCAAACCAGGTGAGAATTGAATCTTATCTGGTGCCGCGATGGCGCCGATTTCTTTGCGGACGTGATTCGCGAGCTCCTTTTTCAACTCGTCGCTTTCGGCGATGCCGTCCTTTAAGGTCACGAACGCATAAAGTGCCTGGCCTTTGATATCGTGCGGCATGGGGGCGACGGCGGCTTCGGCTACTTTCGCGTGGCTTACGAGCGCGCTTTCCACTTCCGCTGTGCCAATGCGATGGCCGGAGACGTTTACGACGTCGTCCACGCGACCGAGCAGCCAGAAATCACCGTCACTGTCCACCCGGCAACCATCACCGGTGAAATACATGTTTTGATACGTCGCGAAGTACGTGTTGATGAAACGTTCATGGTCGCCCCAGGTCGTGCGCATGATGCCGGGCCACGGTTTGGTGATGCACAATTTACCGCCTTCATTGGGAGCGCATTGTGTTGCGTCATCACGCAACACCACAGCTTCCACCCCAAAGAATGGCCGGCTCGCGCTGCCGGGTTTCAAGGTATTCACGCCGGGCAGGGGACTGATTAAATGCCCGCCAGTTTCGGTCTGCCACCAGGTATCCACGATGGGACAACGACCGCCGCCGATGACGTTGTAATACCACATCCACGCTTCAGGGTTGATTGGTTCGCCAACGGAACCAAGGACGCGCAGGGAACTCAAATCATGTTTCTTCGGCCATTCATCGCCGAGGCGAATGAGCGCACGGATGGCGGTCGGGGCGGTGTAAAACGAAGTGACTTTGAATTTCTCCACGATCTGCCACAAGCGCCCGGCATCCGGCCACGTCGGGATGCCTTCGAACATTAAAGTCGTCGAGCCGTTGCACAGTGGGCCGTAAACGACATAGCTGTGACCGGTCACCCAGCCGATGTCGGCCGTGCAGAAATAAACATCGTCGTCGTGGATATCAAAAACGTACTTATGCGTCAGGGCACTCCAGAGCAGGTAACCGGCGGTGCTGTGCACCACGCCCTTGGGCTTGCCGGTCGAACCGCTCGTGTAAAGAATAAACAGGTTATCTTCGGCGTTCACCGGCGTGGGCGCGCATTCGGTGGCGGCCTGCGCCATCAAGTCGTGGTACCAGACATCGCGTCCGGCCACGATATTGCACGGCTCATCGTTGCGTTTGATGACAACCACGTGTTCGATGCTCGGTGTTTTTTGCAGCGCCGTATCGGCGATGGTCTTGAGCGGAATACTTTTGCCGCCGCGCAAGGAGGCATTCGCCGTGACCAATAATTTGCAGGTCGAATCAATGATGCGGTCGGACAGCGAATCGGCGCTAAACCCGCCGAACACGACCGAATGGATCGCCCCGATGCGCGTGCACGCGAGCATAACCACAGCGGCTTCGACAATCATCGGCAGGTAGATTGCGACGCGGTCACCTTTTGCGACCCCGAGCGATTTAAGCACGTTGGCGAACTTGCAGACTTCGCGATGCAATTCACCATAGGTCAGGCGCTTTACCTCATTCTCGGCGTCGCCTTGCCAGATGATCGCCACCTTGTCGCGCAATTTGGCCAGATGCCGGTCAAGGCAATTGGCGCTCAGATTCAACTGGCCATCCGCAAACCAGGTATGCTCGATCTTGCGGGCCGCGGTGTCCCAAGTGTGTTTCCCAGCCACAGTGGGCGGCTTGATCCAGTCGAGTGTCTTCGCTTGTTCCAGCCAGAAACGATCCGGTTCACGGAGCGATTGCTGATAGAGGGCGTTAAATTGATCGGCATTGATGAGCGCGCGTTGCTTGACGGCCGCGGACGGCGGGAATGTGCGGCTTTCGTTGGATAAAGATTCGGTTGAGATCGCGTTGCTCATCGGGTTCGGTGAAATGTGTTCCGCGTATTTCCGCAAAAAGGGGAGGCGGTGTCAATTACGGTGATTCGCAAGCGCGTGTCTAAATAATCAGTTTTGACATCCTGCTCATCCTCATCGTCATGCTCGTCCTTGATTTTTCCTATCATACGAGGATGACGATGAGGAGGAGTACGAGGATGATTCAATGGCAGCATTATTTTCAGGCAGGCTCTGAGTGATTTATACAACGCACAGATTAGCCGGTTCGGCCCGGCAAACGGCAGAAAGCAAAACTCCTTGATCGAACGTTGCCAGCCGTCCCTGATGTTTTACCGCCAGAGCCAGTAAATAAAGATCGGTGAGTTGCCGTGAGCTATGAATCCGCTCGCTGAGCAGACATTTTTCGTCGCGCAAAGAAATAGTGTCCGCCCAGAATTCATGATTGCTCTGCTGCGTGAATTGCCGCAATTGCTGGATCAGATCATCAGGAGTGAAACGCGCTTTCTGGCTGTAACCGGGATTTGACATGATCCGTACGACGCCGTTTTCCGTAAGCGGACAACTTGCCCAACCGCGTCTGGCATTTGCCGACCACCAGGCGTGTGCACGTTCGTGAAATGCATGGTCAGGATCAACCAGGGCAATGATGATATTGACATCCAATAGCGCGCGCATGGATCAAACCCCTTCTTGATCCATTATCTGACGGATGTGTTCCAAGGTCACGACTTCGCCGCGCGCCGGCAGCAATGGCACGCCACCACGCGTGGTGGCAGACTTTTTAGTTGTGACCGGAGCCTTTAAGCCGAGTCGCGCCAGTTTGGAAATGACTTGCCCCGCCGTGCTGCCCTGCTTTTGGGCCAGTTCCTTCGCGGCTTGCAACACGTCATCTTCAATATCCAGGGTGGTACGCATGCATCTGATGCTAATGCATCACTGCATCTCGGTCAAAAGGAAAACATACTCTATGAATGCCACCAAGCCGGACATACAGGTGGTTAGCGGATAGGCTGTGAATTATTCCTCGGTCGCCGCCCGCATCGCTGCAAAAAGACTCTTGCCGGATTCCTGTGCGACGGGAGTCTTGGATTTGGAATCCGAATGTTCCACCAACTCCTCGGGCAATTCTTTCAGAAACGGCGAGGGCTGGCAGGGGAGCAATTGGCCATATTTCTTTCGGCCGGCGCAATGAGTGATGGACAACGTCAGCATTGCCCGCGTCACCGCAACATAAAAAAGCCGCCGCTCTTCATCCAAAGTGCCTTCTACCTTTGACCGCATATGCGGCAGGAGGCCATCTTCCAGGCCGACAATGAAAACGTGCGGAAATTCCAACCCTTTGCACGAATGCATCGTGATGAGGGTGACGGCGTCGCCGGTGTTTTCCTTGTCTTCCTCGCGGTCACTGTCGAGTGTGACGTTTTCCAGAAAATTTTCCAATCGTTCTGACGGCTCATTGCCGGTGCCATCCATCGTGGTCAACAGTTCGCGCAAGTTGCGGATGCGGGCTTCGGAAACCTCGGGATTCTTTTCCAGGCGCGTCAATTCGGCAAAGTAGTTCGTTTCGTTCAGGAAATTTTCCGCCCAGGCTTGCAGGCGAAAACTAGTATCCGTCGTCTGAAACTGCTGCTGCGTGCGTTCGATCAGTTCCACAAACGCTTCAATACTCTGCTGGGTGGACTTTTGAAACTGGGTCGTGACCAGTGGGTTTTTCATCGCCGTGAAGACAGAACATTTCCGTTCGTGACTGGCGCCGAGCAGTCGTTCCATCGTCACGTCACTCAAGCCGCGCGCGGGCACGTTGGCAATGCGCAGCAGGCTGATGTCGTCGTTCGGATTGAGGAATGTCTTGGTATAGGCGAGAAAATCCTTGATCTCGCGCCGGTCAAAGAAGCTCTGACCGCCGATCAAATGATAACGGACGCCCGCCTTGCGCAGTTCGGTTTCGATCGGGCGCGATTGCTGGTTGGTGCGGAACAAGATCGCGCACTCCTGCCACGGAATCCGATGCGCCATCCGCTTGAACTCGATCTGGCCGACCACTTCACGCGCTTCGGCCTCATCGTTTTCGTAAGTCTGCAGCTGGATCTTTCCACCGGCACCCTTGCTCGACCACAGAGATTTGCCGCGCCGGCGGACGTTATTTTTGATGATGGCATTCGCGGCGTTGAGAATGTTCGACGTACTGCGATAATTCTGTTCCAGTTTGACGACTTTGACCTCCGGAAAATGGACTTCGAGGTTGAGCAGATTGGCGACCTCCGCCCCCCGCCAGCCGTAAATGCTCTGGTCGTCATCACCGACGACGCAAAAGTTGCGGTGCTCTTTGGTCAGCGCGTGGACCAGTTCAAACTGCGCCGCGTTCGTATCCTGATATTCGTCCACCATGACGTAGCGATATTTCGCACGACAGGCTTCGAGCGCGTCGGGATGTTCCCGGAAGAGGCGGAGCGTGAGCAAGATCAGGTCGTCAAAATCAACGGCATTGCACGCATGCAGCGCGGATTCATAACGTTTGGCGATATGGTGCGCGAGCGCGCGTACATTCGGGTCGCCGAACGCGGCTGAATTTTCGCCGCCGTTTTTAAATTTGCTCAACATGGCCAATACAGCACCGGGATCGGCTTTCTCGCCTTTGGCAGAAATCGCGGAAAGGATTTTTTTTACGGCTGCAAGTTGCTCCGACGAATCGTAAATGACGAAATTTCGTTTGTAGCCCAGCTTTTCGATGTGTTGCCGCAAAATCCGCACGCACAATGAATGGAACGTACAGATGGTCGGGCGATTTTCCTTTTCCTCCTTGGACTTCGGGTTTTTGACTTTGGGCTTGGGCAACAGTTTGCGGACGCGTTCCTGCATTTCCCGCGCGGCCTTGTTCGTGAAAGTGACCCCGAGAATGTTGCCTTGGGCGACACCGCGTTCAACCATGTGCGCGATGCGGAATGTGATGACCCGCGTTTTGCCCGTACCCGCGCCGGCAAGGATCAACACCGGGCCGCGAATGGTTTCGACGGCGAGGCGTTGTTGCGGGTTGAGCGTGGACAGATTCAACATCGGGCGCGGATTTTAATTCGCCCGTGACCGAACGCAAGTATGGACGGATGATTTGTTTATTTAGGGCGGCTGAAAACTCATTTTTTGGACAAAACGCAGGAGATTGTTTATTAGTGAAACCCAACGCCAATTCCTTACGTCGCCGGGACGAACGTGCGGTGATTGGCTGATTCATGAAATCAAATACCAAGTCATTTATTGCCGGGGTCATTGGACATATCCCCAACCGGCTCCAACTCGCAGGCGGTTGGATTGATCAACCCTTCGTTTCGCGCCACAATCCCCAGCCGTTCGGCTCGATGGTGGTGGTGCAGATCGAGCCGAATTTCCGGCCGATGGATCGTTCCGGCATCGCCAGCGGCACGCGCGCCATCGCAACCCGGCTCTGGAACAATAAATTGCCCGCCCGCCCGCCCGCGGAATTGGTCCGTGAACTTTATGCCGTTGAAAATCGTGGCAAAGCTGAACCCAGTGGTTCCCAGGACATGATCGGCCTGATTTATCCGGGGGTGAACCGGCTGGATTATTCGTACAAGTTTGAAGACGGTGTCTTCCCGGCGCATATCGAAAGTCTGAATTCTGCGAAACATGCGCGCTGGCTGGAAAATGTGTTGTACTTGCTGCCGGTCGAACCGCGACCCGACGGCTATAGCCCGCTCGGCATTCAAAATTTGGCGCCGAAGTGGATTGCGCGATTGGGTGAGTCGGGAAAGTCATGTTTCACCGCGATTCAAAAAATGAACGTGAACGCGCTCGGGGCCTCGTTCAATGAAACGATGCTTTGCTGGGAAAAGATTTTACCGCAGGTGGTGGCGCATTCTCTCCTCAAGCTGGATCTGAAGAAAATTTTGCACGCGTATCAAAAACAATTTCCCGGGGCGATGTTTTCCGGCTGCGGAGGCGGTTATTTGCTCGTCGCGTCGAAAGAACCGGTGCCCGGTGCCTTCACGGTGAAGGTGCGGATCGCAAAATAAAGCTCGCGAATGAACCGCAATCGGCATCAAAAATTGGCGGCGCATTTATTTGATTTTTAGTCCATTTGAATTCGTGGTTCGAACTATGTCGAAGAAGATGATCATTTCCGGGGCGTTCGATGATTTACGGTCGTGCGATCTACGCCTCTTGGAAGAAGCCGCCAAGTTGGGCGAACTGGCCGTCCTGCTCTGGCCAGATACGCTCATTCAAAAAACGACTGGTCAACCGCCAAGATTTCCTTTTACGGAACGCTATTATTTTCTCAATGCCATCCGTTACGTCAGCCGGGTGATCGCAGCGGATGAGGCAATGAAGACGGACGAATTGCCGAAAAATTTCTGGTCGGCCATATGGGTTGACCAGGAATTATCAACGAACGTGGCGCGCGAAACGTTTGCCAATAAAAACCGGATTGGCCGCCGCGTCTTTCAATTGGCGGAACTCAGCGGGTTTCCCGCGCCGGTGCCCATGCCCCTGGCGGCGGGAAGAAAAAAAATTATCGTCACCGGCAGCTTTGACTGGTTTCACTCCGGCCACGTGCGTTTTCTCGAAGAAGCTGGATTGCTGGGTGACCTGCACGTCATCGTTGGGCATGATGCGAATATCCGCCAACTGAAAGGTGCCGGACATCCGCTGCTGTCACAGGATGAACGCCGTTATGTGGTGGGTTCGATCAAATATGTGAAGCACGCGATGATTTCGAGCGGCGATGGCTGGCTGGACGCCGAACCGGAAATCAAAAAAGTCAAACCCGATATTTACGTTGTGAATGAGGATGGCGACAAGGGCGGCAAGCGGGAATACTGCGGCCAAAATGGCATCGAATATCTCGTGCTCAAACGCACACCGGCGCCGGGATTGCCCAAACGCAGCAGCACCGATTTGCGCGGGTTTTGAACTCCTAAAAGTTATGATCATGAAACAAATTATTCAAATCAGCATGAGAGTTGGCATGACAATGCTGTGTTGCTTGCCGCTGTTGGTACGGGCCGAAAGTATTCCTTCAACCTTAACGCCGGGCATTCTAGTCAACACGAGCCTTGAGCCGGTCGCGGCGGGGAAATTTCAGCCGACTTGGGAATCGCTTAAGCAATATCAAACCCCGGAATGGTTTCGCGATGCGAAGTTCGGCATCTGGGCGCATTGGGGGGCGCAATGCCAGCCGGAAGATGGTGATTGGTATGCGCGCAATATGTATGAGGTCGGCAGTTCGCAATACCGGTTTCAGACGAATCATTATGGCTCGCCACTGGAATTTGGGTTCAAGGATGTGATCCATTCGTGGAAAGCGGAGCATTGGGATCCGGAAAAATTGATGGCGCTCTACAAACGGGCGGGAGCGCAATATTTTTTCGCGCTGGCAAATCATCACGATAATTTTGACAACTGGGATTCAAAATATCAGCCATGGAATTCGGTCGCCATTGGACCACATCAGGATTTGATCGGCGGCTGGGCAAAAGCGGCACGTGACAATGGCTTGCGCTTTGGTGTCAGTGTGCACGCGGCGCATGCCTGGACCTGGTATGAGCCGTCACAGGATTTCGATGGCAAACTGACGAAAGCCGATGGTGCGGGCAAATGGTGGGCTGGCCTTGACCCGCAGGATTTGTATGCGCAAAACCATCCGCGCAGTGCCAGCGGCAATGTGAGCCGCTTGTGGAATTGGGATAATGGCGCCACACCGCCATCCCAGGCTTATTGCGACAAGTTTTATAATCGGACAATGGATCTGATCAACCGATATCATCCTGACTTGATTTACTTTGACGATACGGCGTTGCCGTTATGGCCGGTGAGCGATGCCGGTCTGAAAATTGCCGCCCATTTTTACAACGTCAATATTCAGCGGCATGGCACGAATGACGACGGCGTCTTGTTCGGGAAGATTCTGGATGCCGACCAGCAACAGTGCATGGCGTGGGATATTGAACGCGGCGTCAGCCCGACCATTTTGCCGCATCCATGGCAGACGGATACGTGCATCGGTGGCTGGCATTACAGCCGTTCCCTTTATGATCACAACGGTTATAAAAGTGCGCAGACAGTCATCCATATGCTGGCGGATATCGTGAGCAAGAACGGGAATTTACTGCTGAACATTCCGGTGCGCGGCGATGGCACCATTGACGAGAAAGAATTTGCCATCGTCAGCCGGATCGCGGATTGGATGGACATAAACAAGGAAGCCATTTTTGCGACGCGACCCTGGAAGGTTTTTGGCGAAGGGCCGGCGTCCACCGGAGCGGCGTTGAGCGCGCAAGGTTTCAATGAAGGGAAGGGCAAGCCCACGGCGGCTGCCGATTTCCGTTTCACGACCAAGGGCAATGTGATTTATGCGATCGAACTTGGCTGGCCGACCAACTCCGTGCCGATCAAGTCATTTGGTAAATCTAGCGCCGGTCTTGAGGTGCCCATACAAAAAATTGAGTTGCTGGGCAGTGACGAAAAAGTCGAGTGGTCGCAAGCCGCCGCCGCCCTGACCATCAGTGCACCCAAAAACAAGCCAAGCGACATCGCCATCGTTTACAAAATAACCACGAAGCCAGCGCGCTGATGAGGGGGTTGGCCTCATGCCGGGTATTAGCTGCAAATAAAATGATGTACTCGAAAATGACATGAAAATGAAAATATTGCTTCAATTGACGCTGTTGATTTTTGGCTTATTGACGGTTAGCGGTTGCGCCTCACCGCAATTGATCCAGCCCGGGGCGGTCTGGCCGGATGATCGCGGGCAGCACGTGCAGGCGCATGGCGGTGGCATCACCAAGGTTGGTAGCACCTACTATTGGTTTGGCGAGGATCGTTCACGCGGTAACGATCCGCATTATCGCTACGTTGCCTGTTATGCCTCAACGGATTTGGCGCATTGGACGTTTCGCCGTCAAGTGGTGAAACTGGCGGACCCGGAAGAACTGGGGCGCGGTTGGGTATTGGAACGGCCAAAAGTTTTTTACAATGCGAAGACGAAGAAGTTTGTGATGTATGCCCACATTGACGGCAAAGGCGGTTATAAATTTGCCAGCGTCGCCGTGTTTATCTGCGACCGGGTAGATGGAGATTATCACTATATCAAAAGCTTCCGTCCACTGGACCACGAGAGCCGGGACATCGGCCAGTTTGTTGATGATGACGGCTCAGCGTATTTGATTTTTGAAGATCGCCCGCTCGGTTTCCATATCGCCAGCTTGTCGGATGACTATCTGACGGTGACAAAGGAAATTTGCCTGGTTCCTGAACATATGGAAGGGGGCGCCCTGGTGCATTACGACGGCTTGTACTACCTGATAGGTTCGGCGCTGACCGGTTGGCAGGCGAACCCAAACAAATACGCCACCGCCAAATCGCTGTCCGGTCCATGGTCGGAATTCAAAGACATTGCGCCACCGAAAAAAGATACCTATGGCGCACAGTCCACCATGATGCTGAAAGTCGTCGGCAGTAAAACCACGACGGTGATTTTCATGGGTGACATCTGGAAACCGCAATCGCAATGGGATTCGCGTTACCTGTGGATGCCACTGCAGATCGGTGATGGCAAATTATGGTTGCCCGAACCACATGCTTGGACGCTGGATGTCAAAACAGGCGCGGCGGTGATTCAGCCATGAATTTCCCGCGGCTAACGTGGTAGCACTCCTGATTAATCTCGGTCACCGCAATGTTTCTGGCGGCCCGCGCCAGATGAGCCGCACAGAATCCAAACGGAGCCGTGATTGTTGAATCGCCGTGGCCAATGCGTCCTGTTGCGCTTGTGCCAATTGGATTTCTTGCGGACGGATATGATCATTTACTTGTTGCAGCGACTGCAAACGCTCGACTTCGTGCCCCAGCAATTGGCTCATGGCGTTGATAGCCGATTCGCGCAGACTGGCTGCCTGAGCTTCGGCCAGTTGGGTGGCAGTCTTAAACATCGCCGGCAGCTTGCGCGTGGCGATGTCGGCGTTTTCGAGCAATTTGTGCGGCAAACCTTTCTCCAGTTTCTGCTCCCACGCCGCATCGTTGAAATCGGCGGTCACATTCGCCAGTTTATGGCTGATGATCAAGCGCACCGGCGTCGGTGATAAAAAACGATCAGCGTGCAGGCGCGGCGCGGCGACAATTTCCAGCACGAAGATCAATTCCAATAACAACGTGCGGTCATTCGCGGTCGGCAGCACGGCAAAAGCGCAATTGCCAGTTTCGGCACCGAGCAATAGCTCCATGGCACCCGTGACCAGCGGATGATCCCAGGTCAAAAAGCCAACCTCCTCGCGGCCGAGCGCGCGCTTGCGATCGCACGTGGCGATCATGCCTTCGGCGGGCATGGCGGGAAATGAATCGGTAACGACGCCATGGGGATTCAATTGCCAGGTGTGCGGCGCCAGTTCCTCGATCTGCACGCCAAAATGATCAAACACATCGAGTAAATAATCTTCCAGATCCGGTTGCCGTTCCTGTTCTTGAATCTGCCCGATGACGCGTTGGGCAATCGCGGGCCGGAACGAATTCATTTCCAACAAACGGTCACGGCCATGCTCCAAGCGTTGGCGTAGAGCGTGCCGTGCCATCACCGTTTTTTTCAACAGGCCGCATAATTCGGTTTCGGCAGCGGCCCGTTCGGCTACGGAAAATTCCAGGGCCAGATCGTGCACTGTGCGGCCAAATTCGCGCAGTAATTCATTGCCGCCTTCAAGATTGCTTTCAAAGGCATTCAAGCCTTCGTGATACCAGCGGGACAAAACTTCCTGCGGACTATGCGCAAGATACGGTACGTGAATCTGGATGTCGGCGCTTTGCCCGATGCGATCCAGCCGTCCGATGCGTTGTTCGAGCAACTCGGGGTTTAGCGGCAGGTCGAACAACACAAGGTGATGTGCAAATTGAAAATTGCGGCCTTCGCTCCCGATTTCAGAACAGATTAAAAGCCGGGCGCCTTCCGGTTCCGCAAACCACGCGGCGTTGCGGTCGCGTTGCAACAAGGTGAGTCCTTCGTGAAAAATCCCGGTCTTAAGGTCCAGGTGCCTCCGCAATTCGGCGTCGATGGCTTCGGCTTTTTCAATCGTGCGCCCGATCAACAATACTTTTTGCGGTGCAAGTTGTTGCAGCAATTTCACCAGCCACAACACGCGTGGGTCATTGGTTAGATCCAGGGAAGCCTGCAACTTGGTATCGCCCGCGTCCTCGGCGAATTCATTGGAGACCTGTTCCAGCCATCGCTCGGTGTCCGTGTTTGGTTCCAACCTGGCCGGGCGCAAGGTTCGGCGCGGAAAACCTTTCATGCCCGCACGGGTATTGCGGAACAACACACGTCCCGGCCCGTGCAGATCCAAAAGGTTTTCTAAAAGATCGGTTCGCGCGGCGACATCGCCTTGGGTGATGCGCTCTAAGCGCGGCTCTAATTGGGCATCGTTTGCGAGCAGGCGGCGGAGCGCGGCCAGATCCTTTTTGGTGAGCGCTTTTTCGGCGCGCAATTTTTCCGCGATTTCAGCCGTGGTTTTATAATCCTTTGATTCGGCCTGATACGTGGTGAGGTCGCGATAGCGGTCGGGATCCAGCAGCCGGAGGCGGGCGAAATGGCTTTCTAAACCAAGTTGTTCCGGCGTGGCCGTGAGCAATAAAAGCCCTTCAGCCTGGCGGCTTAATGCTTCCACGATCTGATATTCGCGGCTGGGCGCGGCTTCGGACCACGCGAGGTGGTGCGCCTCATCCACGACCAGCAGATCCCAACCGGCGGCGACCGCTTGTTCGGCGCGTCGTGCGTCGCTGGCCAGAAAATCAATACTCGTCAGCACCAGTTGATCTTCAAGAAACGGATTGGCATCCGGTTCGCCGGCTTCGATGGCGGTGCAACGTTCTGCGTCGAAGATGTGCAGCCAGACGTTGAAACGGCGGAGCATTTCCACGAACCATTGGTGCACGAGTGATTCCGGAACCAGTACGAGAATGCGGTTGGCGCGTCCGCTTAATAAGAGCCGGTGGAGGATCAGGCCGGCTTCAATGGTTTTGCCCAAGCCGACTTCGTCCGAAAGCATCACGCGCGGTGCATGGCGGTTGGCGACTTCCTGTGCGATGTAGAGTTGATGCGGGATCAGGTCGATGCGTCCGCCCAAAAATCCGCGCACAGGCGACTGACGCGAGCGATGCCATAATTCCAGCGAACGCCGTCGCAACGTAAACGCTGCCGAGGTGTCAAAGCGTCCGGCGAGCAAGCGCGTCTGCGGGCCCTGCAGATTCACACGGTCGCTCAATTGAGCTTCCGGCAGGTGCCGTTGTTCGCCCACGTAAACAAGCAATCCCTGTTGTTCGCTCACGTCTTTGACGATGAATTCGGCACCGGTCTGCGGACGGATTTTTTCTCCGACCCGAAACCGCACCCGCTGCAACGGGGCCTGTTCCACGTTGTAAATTCGGATTTCACCGGCGGCGGCAAATCCGACCTGCACACGTCCGTCACCTGTATGCATGATGGTGCCCAACCCGAGTTCCGGTTCGGAGGTGCTGATCCAACGTTGGCCAATGACAAACATGCGGCGGTGAGGATAAACGGGCGGCAGGTGAAAGCAATGTTACGAGCGGTCGATGACCTGACGCTTCAGTTTGAAAATAATACTGTGCGAATAATATCGCTCGTAATAGGTTGTGACCGGGGAAGATGGCGGTAGACTCGGCGCATGAAGGAACCCCGGCCCCACTTTTTTTCGTCGCCAAATTTAGCATTGCCCATCGCTTTCACCGTTTTACTACTCATCGGGACAAACTTTCTTTACGCAGGGCCGGGTTTTGCACCCGCCTTGCCGGTGAGGATCGCCGCCAGCGCCGACCCGAATTCGGTGGCGGTCGGCGATGTGAACGGTGACGGTAAATTAGATTTGATCGCACCGGATGTGGGCGCTGGCGCAGTCAAAGTTTTTACCAACAGTGGCGACGGCCATTTCACGGCCAGCCCGGCCAGCTACCCGGTTGGTAATACCCCGTATTGGGTCACGCTGGCGGTCATCCAACCCGGCGGCAAACCGGCGATCATTTGCGCGAATGCCAACGGTAACACGCTTTCGGTGTTGACCAATAATGGCAGCGGCATTTTTGGTTCCAACGCCACGTACAACGTCGGCAACCATCCGCAGTGCGTCGTCACCGCCGATATCAATGGCGACAGCAATCTGGATTTGATTTGTGCCAATTATAACGACAACACACTTTCCGTGTTGACGAACAATGGCGGCGGTATTTTCGGCTCCAACGCGACTTATATTGTCGGTGGCCAGCCATATTCAGTCACGGCTGCGGATATCAATGGCAGTGGCCGGCCGGCTTTGATCAGCGCCAATTATAACCCGGCCAATTCGCTGACCATTTTGACGAACAATGGCGGCGGGATTTATTCTTCCAATTCGACGATCTATTCTGCGGGTATCGGCTCGGAATCTGTCATCGCGGCGGATATTGACGGTAGCGGCAAACTGGCGTTGATCGTGGCCAGTTATTATTCGCAAGGATTGCTCGTCTTCAAGAATAATGGTTCCGGAGCTTTTACTTATAACGGGTTGCTGAACGCCGGCACACAGGTTACCAGTTGCCTCGCCGCCGATCTGAATGGCGACGGCAAGGTGGATTTGATCAGTGCCAACAATAACGGAAACTCGCTCACGATTTTCACCAATAATGGCGGCGGTATTTTCAATTCCAATTCGACGATCAGTGCCGGTGTTTATCCGGTGGCGGTGGCCGCAGGAGATTTGAACCACGACGGCAGCCAGGATTTGATCAGTGTGAACCTGTTCGATAACAATCTATCCATTTTTCTAAATACAATGGTTTATGCCGTGAACATCAAGCATGCCGGCAGCGGTGTTACCGTTTCCTGGCCGTCGGTTTGGGCGGGTTGGACCCTGGAGCAAAGCGCCAATCTGCTGGCGACCAACTGGCTGGCCAGCACGGGTGTGCTGGATGATGGTACGAACAAAAATCTCACCGTCACTTCACCGGCGGGAAATCTATTTTTTCGTCTGCGGCAATAGGCAGTATCCAGTCAGCCTTGCTTCACTGTGCTGATAAATCGTAAAGTGCGCGTCCTGTGGCGACGACACTTTACGATTTGATTCCGCGCGAGGGCGCGTCTGGCAATGATTTATTGCTCGGACGGTTTCTGGATTATGTCGCGGCCCGCAAACTCCAGCTCTATCCGGCACAGGAATCTGCCATCCTGGAATTGTATGAGGATAAGAACGTCATCCTGAACACGCCGACCGGTTCGGGAAAATCCATGGTCGCCACGGCGCTGCATTTTCAAGCCATCGCCAAAGGCCGGCGTTCGGTTTACACCTGTCCGATCAAGGCCTTGGTGAATGAGAAATTCATGGCGTTGTGCCGGGAATTCGGACCGGACAACGTCGGGCTCAGCACCGGCGATGCGACCGTCAACCACGATGCGCCCATCCTGTGTTGCACGGCGGAAATCCTGGCTAACATCGCTTTGCGCGAGGGAGCGTCGGCCAATGTCCAGGACGTGGTGATGGATGAGTTTCACTATTATGCCGACCGTGAGCGCGGCATGGCCTGGCAGGTGCCGTTATTGACCATGCCGCAGACGCGTTTTCTGCTGATGTCAGCCACGCTCGGCAGTACGGAATTTTTTGAAACGGAACTTACGCGGCTCAACGGGCGACCGACCGTGACGGTCTCTTCAACTGACCGACCGGTGCCGCTCACGCATGAATATTCCGAATTGCCGCTGGCGAAAACCTTGGAAAGTCTTGTCGCCGGTGGTCGTGCGCCGGTGTACGTCGTGCATTTCACGCAACTGGAAGCGGCGCAGAGTGCCCAGGATTTTACGAGCATCAATGTCTGTACCCGCGAGGAAAAAGCGGTGATCGCCAGTACGCTGGAAGGGTTTAAGTTCAGCAGTCCATACGGGCCGGAGATCAAGAAATGGCTGCGGCACGGCATCGGTTTGCATCATGCCGGTCTATTGCCGAAATATCGCATCCTTGTGGAACAGCTCGCGCAAAAAGGTTTGCTGAAAGTCATCTGCGGTACAGACACGTTGGGCGTCGGTATCAACGTGCCCATCCGTACGGTGTTATTTACGCGGCTTTGCAAGTTTGATGGTCAGAAGACGGGCATCTTGAGTGCGCGCGATTTTCATCAGATCAGCGGACGGGCCGGGCGCAAAGGGTTCGATGATCAAGGCTGGGTGATCGCGCAAGCGCCGGAGCATGTGATCGAAAATCTCAAGCTGGCCGAAAAAGTCGGCAAAAAATCGGTCAAGCGCCAACCGCCCGAAAAGAATTTCGTCAACTGGGACAAGCAGACCTACGTCCGGCTCATCGCCGCTGCGCCCGAACGATTGACCTCACGTTTTCAAGTGACGCACGCGATGTTGCTGAATGTACTCGGTCGCAAAGGCGATGGGTGCGCGGCCATGCGGCAATTGATCCGGGATTCGCACGAGACGCCCAAGGCCAAAAAAGCGCATACGCAACGGGCCTGGCAATTATTCCGTTCGCTGTTGGATCGCAAGATCGTGGAGTTCATCCCGCAGACCGAGGCGGGCGCAAAACTGCGGGTGAACATCACCTTGCAGGAAGACTTTTCGATGAATCAGGCATTGTCGTTATACCTGCTGGAGACCTTGCCATTGATGGATATGCAGGTGCCGGATTACGCGCTCGTCCTGCTCACGCTGGTTGAGTCCATCCTCGAAGACCCGGCGATCATTCTGCGCAAGCAACTGGACCGCGTAAAGGACCAGAAGGTTGCTGAGATGAAAATGGCGGGCATCGAATATGACCAGCGCATGGAGGAGCTTGAAAAACTCGAGCACCCCAAGCCCAACCGCGAATTTATTTATACGACGTTCAATGAATTTGTCACCCGACATCCCTGGGTGGGCCAGGAAAATATCCGGCCCAAATCCATCGTGCGCGAGATGTTCGAAGAATTTCGCTCCTTTGCCGATTACATCAAGCTCTATGAATTGCAGCGGGGTGAAGGGGTGTTGCTGCGGCATCTGAACAGCGTTTTTAAAGTGCTCGCACAAACCGTGCCGGATGCGGCGAAGAATGAACAGGTGCGGGAAATGGAATTGTACCTGGGGACCATGATCCAGCAGGTGGATTCCAGTTTGCTGGATGAGTGGGAAAAGATGCGCAACCCGAATTATCAACGGGCCGAGACCCAGGAATTACGCCCGCCGGGCGCCGAAGCCGCAGACCGAGACATCACGCGCGACACTCAAAAATTCACGGCGACCATCCGTAATCGGATTTTCACCTTTTTGCGCGGGCTGGTCATCGCTGATTATGAAACGGTGTTGGCCGGTCTGGATTCGCCGCTGGATAAAGACGGCATGCCGTGGACGCCCGACCGGTTGGATCAGTTGATGAAAGATTACGAAAGTGGTCACGAACGGCTGCGGCTCGATCCCGCAGCCCGAAATGCGCGCCACACATACACACTTCCGTCGGAAGACAAGAAATCGTGGCGGGTGCAACAAATGCTGCTCGATCCAAAGGAAGACAACGATTGGGTTGCGGAATTTACCGTGGACCTGGAAGCGTCCCGGCAGCGAGGGGAGCCCGTGTTGCAACTACAGCGGATGGGCAGCCTGATTTGACCGCTTGCGTCGGATAAGAATCTTCGAGTTATCCGCTGGTCATGCGACCGGCAGAGATGTGATCTTCATATTTTAGGCTCGTTGATGGAAAATTTCTTGACGGTTAGATACTTTCGTAGTTTTATTAATTAATGATCTTCCACCCCGTCCACATGGGCTTGCTCAACAAGCGTGCCCTCATCCGGCAATTGCAAAAAGTCGAGGTTGCTTCCCGGGCTGAACTGGCGCGGGCTTTGGGCATGAGCCAGCCCACGGCGGGGAAAATCGTGGACGAACTGCTCGGGGAAAGGATTTTGGAGGAAGTGATCGTGACGCCGGATGGCAATGGTTCCGTGCAACTGGGCCGTCCGGGACGCCAATTGCAATTAAACCGGTCGCAGCCCAGCTTTTTGGGCATTCAGCTTGGGATTCAAGAAACGCAACTGGTGGAATTATCGCTGGGCGCGACGGAAGAGAACGTCGAGCCGGTGACCTTTGCGACCTCGTTGACTGGCAAAAACCCGGCGGCGGCCTGGGAGAAAGATTTGCGTGCCGCCGCGAAAACTCTCAGCGCGAAAAAATTTCTGTGCGTGCTGTTGAGCGTTCCCGGCGTGGTGGATGAATCGGCGAAAAAGATTTTGTTCTCCCCGAATATCCATTGGAGCGAAGGCCTGGATCTGGTGGCAATCGTCCAGCGGATCTGGAACGTGCCAGTTTTGCTGGTGCAGGAAGAACGTGCGCTGGCGCTGGGGCATCACGCGAATCATCCGGAGGACGAAGATTTTCTGCTGGTGGATTTCGGTGACGGGGTGGGGGGCGCGGTGATTGTTGGCGGCAAGCCGCTGGCGAGTCCGCTGCCGATCAGCGGTGAATTGGGACATACCCCTGTATTGGCAAACCTCCGGAAATGCGGTTGTGGTGCGGTCGGTTGTGTTGAGACGCTCGTTTCCACGCGTGGCCTGTTGCAAAGCTTTTCCGAAGCCCATCCCCAGAAGACAAATGACTGGGACACGCTGGTAAACCAGATTGCCGCCAAGGGTGTTGAGTCCTGGCTTGCCCCATCGTTGGATGCGGCTGCCGTCGCGATTGCCGGCGCCCTGAATGTCCTCGGTTTGCGTCGTGTCATCATCACGGGCGCATTGACAGAACTGTCGCCGGCGGTTTTGAAACACCTGTCGGATGCGGTTAAAAAAGGCGCGATGTGGGCGCGCTTTGGGGAAGTGGACTGTGTCGGAGCCCCGCGTCAGCGCACCATCGGTCTGGTTGCCGTTGGCATTGACCGGCTCATTGCTCCGGAAGCCAGTCACGCGAAATGATCTTCAGCTTTTAAAATCACCATGAACATCCATTTGAAACAATTTGAAGTCTGGTTTGTCACCGGCAGTCAGCATCTTTACGGGCCGGAAACGCTTAAAAAAGTGGCGGAACATTCCAAGGTGATCACGAAAGAACTCGGCGCGGCACCAGCCATCCCGGTGAAAATTGTTTTCAAGCCGGTGCTGGTCACGCCGGAGGCGGTGACGGAACTCTGTCAGGCGGCGAACAATGCCGGGCGATGCATTGGACTCATCACCTGGTGCCATACGTTTTCGCCGTCAAAGATGTGGATCAACGGGCTGAAACAATTGCGCAAACCGGTCGTCCATCTGCACACGCAATATAATCGTGATATCCCATGGGCCACGATCGACATGGATTTCATGAACATGAACCAGGCGGCGCATGGTGACCGCGAACATGGTTTCATTTGGAGCCGGTTGCGCAAGAATCGCAAAGTAGTCGTGGGATTTTGGCAGGAGTCCGCAGTGCAGGAAAAGCTGGGCGCCTGGGCGCGCGCGGCAGCAGCGTGGCATGATTGGCAGGGCGGGAAATTCGCGCGTTTTGGCGACAACATGCGCGAGGTCGCAGTGACGGAAGGCGACAAGGTTTCCGCCCAGATGAAATTCGGTTTTGCCGTCAACGGCTACGGCGTGGGCGACTTGGTGAAGCTGGTCAATGCGGTTCCGGAAAAGTCGGTGGACGCCCTGGTGAAAACGTACGACGCGGCGTATCAGATTTCCTCCGACCTTAAAAAAGGCGGCAAACGTCACAAATCCATCCGTGAAGCGGCGCGCATCGAACTCGGTTTGCGCACGTTCTTATCCGCGGGTGGTTTCAAGGGTTTCACCACGACCTTCGAGGATTTGCACGGTCTGGTGCAATTGCCTGGACTCGCGCCGCAACGGTTGATGGCTGACGGCTACGGTTTTGCCGGCGAAGGCGATTGGAAAACCGCCGCCCTCGTGCGGGCGATGAAAGTCATGGCCAGCGGCCTTCCGGGCGGCACCTCCTTCATGGAAGATTACACATATCATTTGCATCCGCGCGGCAAGGTTGTGCTCGGTTCGCACATGCTGGAGATCTGCCCGAGCATTGCCGACGGCAAGCCGTCGTTGCAGGTGCATCCACTGGGCATTGGCGGCAAGGCTGACCCGGCGCGGTTGGTTTTTAACACGCCGGCGGGGCCAGCCTTGAATGCATCGCTGATGGATTTTGGTAATCGTTTCCGCCTGCTCGTCAACGAGGTGGAGGTCATTGCCCCCGAGGAGCCGATGCCGAAATTACCCGTGGCCCAAGCCGTCTGGCGTTGCCGTCCGAATTTTGAAGATGCCTGCGCGGCGTGGATTTATGCCGGCGGTGCGCATCACACCGGCTTCAGCCACGCGGTCACGACGGAAATGCTGGAAGATTTTGCGGCGATCGCCGACATCGAATTGGTGGTGATTGACCAGGACACACGGCTCCGTCAATTCAAACAAGAATTGCTGTGGAACGAAACGGCCTACGGCTTGAAAAGCGGCTGGGTGGCCTGAGTTGAAAAAACTTCAAAGAAAATAACCTGCAAGAACTGTTCGAATATGAAAAATCTTTTTATCGCCGCTGCGCTGATGTCAGCGTTATCGGTGAACGCCCAGACCGCAAAGATCTCCGTCGCCGTGGATCAGCCCGGCCACAAGATTTCGCCTACTTTGTGGGGCATCTTCTTTGAGGACATCAATCTGTCTGCCGATGGCGGCCTGTACCCGGAACTGGTACGGAATCGTTCATTTGAAGATGCGGACACTCCGGAATATTGGAAGCTCACCAACACCGGCAGCGGCCAGAGTACAGCCAGTATCGAGAGTCATCATCCCTTGAACACATTTAATCTTCACAACTTGCGGGTGAATGCGAATGGTGCGTTCACGCTGGCGAATGAAGGCTATTGGGGCATGAATATCGTGCAGGGCGACAGCTATCAATTCCGGCTGGCGGTGCGGGCGGAAAATAATTTTAACAGTCCGTTAACAGTGAAAATTTTAAGTTCCACGGGCACGGTGCTGGCCAGCGGCGAGGTCTTTGGCTTTTCTGATAATTGGCGTTATCACTCGCTCCGGTTGACGGCCTCGGCCAGCGACCCAAAAGCGACACTGGAGATTTCTTCCTCCGGCAAAGGCAGCTTGTTTCTCGACATGGTTTCACTGCTGCCGGAGAAAACGTGGAAAGGCCATGGCCTGCGTACCGATTTGGCGGAGTCACTCGATGCCTTGCATCCCGCATTCCTGCGGTTTCCGGGTGGCAACTGGGTGGAGGGCGATGATCTTCCGCACATGTACCATTGGAAATATACCATCGGTGATATTGATGCGCGTACGCCGCTCTGGAACACGTGGGGCTACAACACCACGCACGGGCTGGGTTTTCATGAATATCTCCAATTGTGCGAAGACCTCGGCGCCGAGCCATTGTTCGACATCAGCGTTGGCATGTCGCTGCACGACAGCGTGCCGGTGAGCCGGATGGGGCAATGGATCCAGGACGCACTCGACGCAATCGAATATGCGAACGGCCCGACAAATTCTATTTGGGGTAGTTTGCGGGCGAAGGCCGGTCATCCCGCGCCGTTTCATCTGAAATTCATGGAGATCGGCAACGAGAATGGCGGACCGGATTATGTTGAACGCTGGCCATTACTCGTGAATGCCATCCGCGCGAAATATCCTGAAATGCAGCTGATCATGACGACCGATTTGCGCGGCCGGCCTTATCCGAAAAATCCGCAACCGGACATCATTGATGAACATTATTACGAATCGCCGGAATCTTTCATGCGCCGTGCGAACCAATACGACAGCTATGATCGTAACGGCCCGAAAATCTTCATCGGCGAATATGCGGTCACGGAAAAATGCGGTCTCGGCAATCTGCGCGCGGCCATCGGTGAAGCGGCTTTCATGACCGGCATGGAACGTAATTCCGACGTGGTAACGCTGGCCAGTTACGCGCCATTGTTCGTGAACATGAATCATCGCGCCTGGAACCCCGACCTCATCAACTTTGACAGTTCGCGCTGGTATGGTCTGCCCGGTTATTACGTGCAACAGATGTTCAGTCAAAACCGCGGCGATGTGACCTTGCCGATACAGGTGGATTCGCCGAAAGCGGAAGCGCCCGTGAGCAAAGGCATGATTGGCGTCGGCACCTGGAACACGGCTTCGGAATACAAAGACATCAAAGTTACGGCACCGGACGGAACCGTTTTGCTGGCATCGGACTTTTCAAAAAATTCAGATGGCTGGAAAAAGCTGGGTGATGGTGTCTGGTCCATCAAAGACGGAGCCTTGCAACAAAGCGCAGAAAAGCCGTTTGTCCGTGCGCTGGCGGGTGATGCGGCGTGGACGGACTACACGCTGACATTGAAAGCGCGCAAACTCAACGGCCAGGAAGGCTTCCTGATCCTGTTCCATATCATGAGTGACGATGACCGTATCTGGTGGAATATCGGCGGTTGGAACAACACGCAGGATGCGATTCAAAACGGGGCCACGATTGACAGCAAGCCCGAGCAGATCGAAGCCGGACGCTGGTATGACGTCAAGGTCGTGGTCACGGGCAGGCGCGTGAAATGTTACCTCGACGGCAAGTTGATGCACGATGTGAATTATGAGAGCGACGGGCAGGTCAATGCGCTTTATGCGTGCGCCGCGCATGATGACCAGACTGGCGATGTGATCGTGAAAGTGGTCAACGCCAGTGCCAATCCGTTGACGACCCAGCTTGATTTGTCGGGAGCCAAAAATCTGACCGGCCATGGTCGCGCAACCGTGCTGACTTCGGAAAAACCAACGGATGAAAACACGTTGGAGACACCCCGGAAAGTTTCGCCGAAAACCGAAACGGTTGATTTTACCGGCACAACTTTAACCCGCGCGTTTCCAGGGAATTCCTTCACCGTACTGCGATTTTCCACTGCCAAGTAAATGAATACACGCCTTACCATCTCAGGTTTTTTAGCACTGATGGTCGTGATCAGCATAGTGCCGGCGGCTGGTGCGTTGGAAACCACCGCACCGGTTGATCTGGCGGCGGTGGCCAGAGCGGCCAGTTCATACGTTTCGGGTGACACCTCGCTGGCGGCTTTAAGCAATGGCAACACGCCGCACAATTCGCGCGATAATCATCATGGGTCATTTGGCAATTGGCCGCGCACCGGCATGCAGTGGGTGGAATATGACTGGTCGCAACCCATCAGCACCCGACAGGTGGAGGTGTATTGGTGGGATGATCATCGGGGAGTACGCCTGCCCAAGGCGTGCCGGCTGGAATTTTGGGATGGAAAAAATTTCCGTGCCGTCACGAACGCAAGCGGACTGGGCGTCACGGGAGACCGTTTCAACGTGACGACCTTTGATGAAGTCACGACTACTCGCTTGCGGTTGGAAATGGACGGCACAGAGAATTTTTCCACAGGCATTTTGGGCTGGCGGGTTTTGGATTCTGGGAGATCACCGGAATTTCCGCCCGAAGTGCATGCTGGAGTGGATCGTGATGTGATGTTGGACGGCAAAACGTATCTGGCTGGATCGGTGAAATTTCTCAAAGCCGGACCAGCGGCAAAGACTTTGTGGCGCAAGCGTTCCGGCCCGGGCGAAGTGACGTTTGCCGAGGCGGATAAGCCGGTTACGACCGCAACCTTTTCGCAGCCCGGCGAGTATGTCCTGCAATTGACGGCGGGCGAAGGCCGGTTGAGTTCAGCGGCAGCGTTGCGGGTAAAAGTGACCCTGCCGCCGCCTGCGCAACGGCTCGATGTGGTTTATACCAAGCGTTATCAGATCAATAATCCGTTGTGGAATGCGAAGGCAAAAGCGCTCATCGTGAATTGGATTCCCCATTGCATTGATGAAATCAATAGCACGAATATCGCGCCCGGGCAGGGGGATGGCGGCATGGATAATTTCATCGAAGCGGCCAAGGCACTGCGGGGCGAAGCGCATGCGCCGCAACGGGGTTATGTGTTTGCGAATGCCTGGGTGCATCAAACCGTTGAGTCCATGAGCATCGCGTTGATGGTGGACCCGCAGGGCGACCCGGAAATCATCGTGGCGCAGAAAAAGATGAAAGCGACGCTGGCGGATTGGATTCCCAAGATTCTCGCCGCGCAGGAGCCCGACGGTTATCTGCAAACGGCCTACACGCTGGCGGACCGAAAAGCCTGGCCGACGCGTTGGAACCCGGCCCAGCGGGGCAACCACGAAGGTTATGTCGGCGGATATTTCATCGAATCAGCAATCAATTATTACACGCTGACCGGTGGTTCGGACAAACGGCTTTACAACGCCGCAAAAAAACTGGCTGATTGCTGGGTGGCAAATATCGGGCCGGGAAAAAAAGAATGGTACGACGGCCACGAAGAAATGGAACAAGCCCTCGTGCGTTTCGGCCGGTTCGTGAACGACGTTGAAGGCGGCGGGCATGGTGATAATTATATCGCGCTCGCGAAATTCCTGCTCGATTGCCGGCGGAACGGGTCCGCCTATGACCAGAGCCAGGCGCCGGTCCAACAACAATACGAAGCTGTGGGGCACGCAGTGCGGGCGGCGTATCTTTTTTCCGGCATGGCGGATGTCGCGGCGGAAACGCACGATGTTGATTATCAAAGCGCGGTGATGTCGCTTTGGGACAATCTGATCAATAAGAAATATTATGTCACCGGCGGCATCGGCAGTGGCGACACCTCGGAAGGTTTCGGCGGCGATTATGCGTTGCGGAACGAAGCTTATTGCGAGTCATGTTCGAGCTGCGGACTGATCTTCTTCCAATACAAAATGAACCTCGCATATCACGACGCGAAATATGCCGATCTATACGAAGAGACGATTTACAACGCCCTGCTGGGCTCTACGGATGTGGGCGGGAAAAATTTCTTTTACGACAATCCGCTCGTCGAAGACAAATCCCGCTATGCCTGGCACGTTTGTCCGTGTTGCGTCGGCAATATTCCGCGTACATTGCTGATGATCCCGACCTGGACGTATGCAAAGAGTGAAGACGGCATTTACGTAAATTTATTCATCGGCAGCACGGTCAATATTGAGCGCGTGGCTGGCACCGAAGTGCAGATGGTTCAAAAGACGGATTACCCGTGGAGTGGCGATGTCTCGATCACGGTGAATCCAAAACGTGCCGGGAAATTTACGGTCTACGTGCGGGTGCCGAACCGTACCACCAGCGAACTCTATAACGCCACGCCACCCGTCAGCGGCCTGAAATCACTCGCTATCAATGGTCGGGCAATTTCGCCAAAAATTGAGAATGGCTATGCCGTCATTACGCGCGACTGGCAGGCGGGCGACAAGATTGACCTATCGCTGCCGATGGCGATTCAGGTTGTGAAGGCGGATGAACATATCGCTGCCGACCGTGGCCGGCTGGCCCTGCGTTTCGGACCGTTGATCTACAACGTGGAAAATGCCGACCAACCCAACTTGAAACTCACACCCGATGTGAGCTCGCTAAAAACTGAATGGCGCAGCGATTTATTGGGCGGATTGATGATCATCACCGGCAAGTGGTCCGACGGCACACCGTTACTGGCGATTCCTAACTATGCCCGGGAAAACCGGGGTGCGACTGAATCACTGGTCTGGATGAAAGACTGACGCTAACGTCATTATGAATGTGAAATATACGATCGGTTTGGATTACGGTACGAACTCGGTTCGCGCGTTGCTGGTCGATGTGGCCAACGGCGCGGAAGTCGCCGCCGCTGTCTGGACTTACGCGCATGGCCATCAAGGCGTGATTTTATCGCGAGACCCAAACCTTGCGCGGCAGCATCCAGGTGATTACCTCAAAGGTGCAGAAGTCACCATTCGGGAAGCCCTGGCCAAAGCGAAGAAGGCCGTCAAAGGTTTCAGCGTCAGCCAAGTGATCGGCATTGGTGTGGATACGACTGGCAGCACGCCGTTACCGGTAGGGAAAGATGGTCAACCGCTCGCATTTCAAAAGAAATTTTCGAATCATCCGGCGGCCATGGCCTGGTTGTGGAAAGATCATACCGGTATCGCCGAAGCGGGCGAGATCACGGCCCTTGCCCGAAAAATGCGCCCGCAATATCTGGCCAAATGCGGTGGTGTCTATTCGAGTGAATGGTTTTTCAGCAAGATTTTGAAATGTAGCCGCGTTGCACCAGAAGTGTTCAACGCTGCACATTCGTGGATTGAACTTTCCGATTTTGTGCCCGCTGCGTTGACGGATACGTTGCCTCCAGACAAGTTCATCGCGGGCATTTGTGCTGCCGGTCACAAAGCGATGTACAGCGCGGTATGGGGAGGTTATCCCGACAAACAATTTCTCACGAAACTTGACCTGCAACTCGGTGCGCTGCGTGATCGCCTGCCCAAGCGTGTGCTCGCGGTGGATTCAGCGGTCGGCGGCCTTACGGCAGATTGGGCCAAACGAACTGGTTTATCGGCAGGAATTCCCGTGACCGTGGGTGCGTTTGACGCGCATACCGGCGCCATCGGTGCGGGCGTGAAACCTGGCACGCTGGTGAAGATTATCGGTACGAGTACA
This sequence comes from Verrucomicrobiia bacterium, assembly GCA_036498725.1. Taxonomy (GTDB): domain Bacteria; phylum Verrucomicrobiota; class Verrucomicrobiia; order Limisphaerales; family UBA11358; genus UBA11358. Next base: position 25,517 of record DASYEY010000071.1, read on the forward strand.
TGCGATATCAGCGTACGCGTGAACACGGCAAAGCTTGCCGATATTCCCGGCGTCTGTGGCATCGTGGACGGCAGCGTGGTTCCCGGCTACTTCGGCATTGAAGCCGGGCAATCGGCAGTGGGTGACATTTTTAACTGGTGGGTAAATTACATTCGTCCGGCTTCGTCGGCGCAAGGTGGTCGTAACGCCGTAGCTTCGCACGAAGAACTCACCCGGGAGGCCATGAAACTTCAACCTGGCGAAAGCGGCTTGCTGGCCCTCGACTGGAACAACGGCAATCGCACTGTGCTGGTGGACCAGCAACTCACCGGCCTGCTCGCCGGTCAGACTCTTTATACGACCCCGGCGGAAGTCTATCGTGCACTCATTGAGGCGACCGCTTACGGCGCTTTGACCATCATCAACCGATACGAAGAATGCGGCTGCAAAATTTCTGAAGTGGTGAATTGCGGCGGCATCGCGGATAAAAGCCCCCTGGTCATGCAGATCTATGCAGACATCACTGGTCGTCCCATGAAGATTTCGCGCTCGGCACAGACCTGTGCGCTGGGTTCGGCCATCGCGGCAGCGGTCGTTGCCGGTGCGCACAAAGACTTTGCCACGGCCCAGAAAAAAATGACCGGGCTAAAATCAACAGTTTATAAACCGAATCCCAAAGCGCATGCGATTTATCGGGAACTTTATGCGCTCTATAAGCAACTTCACGACGCCTTCGGCATACAGCAGTGGAACGGCAATCTGTCGGGAGTGATGAAGAAGTTGATGGAGATTCGGGAGCGCGTGCGGAAATGATTTTTTAAACCACGGATGGACACAGATGAACACGGATAAAAAATGACTGAATCACGTTTCATGGCGATTGAACACTTTGATCCAACCGATGAAGGGATGACGTGTTTATTTTGAAATTAAACGAATGAAATTAAATCCGTGTTCATCTGTGTTCATCCGTGGTTAATTAAAATTTATGCTCGAAAAATTAAAAGCCGAAGTCTGTCAGGCAAATTTAGACTTGGTCACGCGCGGCCTGGTAATTGAGACCTGGGGCAACGCGAGCGGGATTGATCGCGAACGCGGGCTGGTAGTCATCAAGCCGAGCGGCGTGGCTTATGCCGGCATGAAGCCGCAGCATATGGTCGTCGTTTCGCTGGTCGATGGGAAAGTGGTTGAAGGTAAATTGAAACCCAGCTCCGATACGCCGACACATTTGGTGTTGTATCGCGCATTCAAAACGATTGGCGGTGTCGTCCACACGCATAGTTTGTTTGCCACGGCGTGGGCGCAGGCATGCCAGCCGTTGGTGAGCTATGGCACGACCCAGGCGGATTATTGGTATGGCGATGTGCCGTGCACGCGCCCGATGAAGCCGGCGGAGATCAAGACCGATTACGAAGTGAACACGGGGAAGGTCATCGTGGAAACGTTTCGTAAAAAAAATCCGGCGCAACATCCGGCGGTGCTGGTAGCCAGCCACGGCCCGTTCACCTGGGGCAGGGACGTTGCGGATGCGGTGCATAACGCAGGCGTTTTAGAGTTTGTCGCCCAACTGAATAGTGAGACACTCAAGATCAATCCCAGACTTAAACCGATGCCGTCCGTTTTGCGCGACAAGCATTATCTCCGCAAACACGGAGCCGACGCTTATTACGGCCAGAAATGAAAATGAATTTATTCCAGAATCAAAACTAAAATTACAAATTAAATTGAATATGAAAAAAAACTTCCCTTTGATTTTCGCATTATGCGTTGCCGTACTGGCGGGCGGCTGTGGAAAAAATCCCGGTGGCGATGCGGCGGGTAACGGCACCGCGCCTGCGGGAAAAAAACTGAAACTCGCCTTCGTCAGCAATAACGCGGCGAATTTCTGGTCGTTCGCTCGGGCAGGTTGCAATGCGGCCGCCAAAGATTTGGGCGATGTGGATGTGGATTTTCGCATCACGCAGGACGGCGGCTCGGCCACGCAACGGCAGATTCTCGACGACTTGACGGCCAAAGGCGTGGACGGAATCGCTGTCAGCGTGAACGATCCGGATAATCAGACGGAGTTTTTGAACAAGGTCGCCGGCCAGACCTTATTAGTTTGCTGCGATAGCGACGCGGCAAAAAGCCAGCGCGTTGCCTACATCGGCACCGATAACGAAGCGGCGGGCGAGCAGGCTGGCGCGCTGATCAAGGAAGCTTTGCCCAATGGCGGCAAGATCATGTTGTTTGTTGGCCACAGTGATTCGCAGAATGCGATGGAACGTTCCAGCGGCATCAAGAAAGCGCTGGCAGGTTCCAATATCCAGGTCGTGGACATCCGGACGGATGACACGGATGCCGTGCGCGCCCAGAAAAATGCGGAAGATACGCTGGTGAAATATCCTGACATTGCGTGCCTCGTCGGCCTATGGAATTACAATGGTCCGGCGATTCTCAACGCCGTTCGCGGTGCAGGCAAGACCGGCACGGTGAAAATTGTTTGTTTCGATGACGAAGCTGACACGCTTGCTGGCATCGCCGCCGGTGACATCTATGGCACAGTGGTGCAAAACCCATTTGAGTTCGGCAAGCAATCCGTTACCCGCATGGAAAAGTATTTGCATGGCGATAAAACGCAGTTGAACGGGAAAATGTTCATTCCAACGCGCGCCATCAAGAAAGACAATGTTGCCGATTATCAAGCCGAAGTGAAAAAGATTCTCGGCCAATAAAAACCTGCTCTTGATATGTCCGACGCGCCGCTCCTCGAAATGCGCGGGATTTCCAAAGGGTTTCCCGGCGTCACCGCTCTCGATAACGTCAGCCTTGCCATCGGGCGTGGTGAAGTCGTGGCGTTATGCGGTGAAAATGGCGCGGGCAAATCCACCTTGATGAAAATTCTCGGCGGCGTATATCAGCCCGACACCGGGGAAATTTTCGTGGACGGCCAGCCGGTAAAAATCAGCGGCGTAACTGCTTCGATGAAGCACGGCATCGCGTTCATTCATCAGGAATTGAACGTGTTGGGCAATCTTGACGTGGCGGCGAATGTTTTTCTTGGCCGGGAACCAAAAAATGCCCTTGGCCTGATTGATGCCAAAAAAATTCACGCCGACACCGTGCCGTTCATCAAGCGGCTCGGGCTGGATGTTTCCACGCATACACGACTCGATCAATTGTCCATCGCGCAACAGCAGTTGGTCGAGATTGCGAAAGCGCTCTCGCTTGACTCGCGGTTGATCATCATGGATGAGCCGACTTCAAGCCTCACCTTGGCCGAAACGAACCGCTTGCTCGAACTGGTCTGCGAATTGAGCGAGCAAGGCGTCAGTACTGTTTATATTTCCCACCGGCTCGGTGAGATTGATACCTGTGCGGACCGCATCGTGGTTTTGCGCGATGGCAAAAACGCGGGCGAATTGACACATGATGAAGCCTCGCATGACCAGCTCGTGAGTATGATGGTGGGGCGCGAAATCAAAAACTCCTACCTCGCGCCGAAGGGTGTCAAAACGCCCGGATTTTTTAAAGTCCGTAACGCTTCGTCTTCGCTGCACCCTGGTAAACTGGTTTCTTTTGATGCGGCGGGCGGGGAAATCCTTGGCTTTGCCGGGTTGGTCGGGGCCGGCCGTTCGGAAATTGCCAAGGCGGTTTCGGGATTGGAACACTCACCGCACAAAGAGCTTTTTCTTGATGGCAAAAAACTCGTCATCGAAAGACCGCGCGATGCGATTGATCACGGCATTTATCTCGCCCCGGAAAACCGACGTGCCGAAGGGTTGGTCGTCGAGATGTCCGTCCGCGAAAATATCAGTCTGCCATCGTTGGAAATTTTTTCGCGCTGGGGACTTGTCAATCGTAAACAGGAACAGAAAATTGCGGCGGAACAGGTCAGTTCTTTGAAGGTGAAAACACCGACAACCGAGGCGCGCGTCTTGAACTTGAGCGGCGGCAACCAGCAAAAAGTCGTGCTGGGAAAATGGCTCGCAATGACGCCGCGCGTCATGATTTTGGACGAGCCGACACGCGGTATTGACGTCGGCGCGAAAGCGGAGATTTACCGATTGATGCGTGAACTGGCTGATGGCGGCGCGGTGATCTTGATGATCAGCAGCGATATGGAAGAGATTTTGAATGTGAGCGACCGGATTGCGGTAATGCATGAAGGTGAGATTTCCGGCGTGTTGGAACGTGCCGACTGCCAGGAATCAAACGTGATGCAACTTGCCGTCGGTAAAAAAATTCCGGCTGCGAAGGCCGCATTCGAAAATTAATCGGAACTTGTCTTGAAATGAAAAAAGAAATTGGAATATTTGCCCTGCTCGTGGTTCTGTGCGCCGTTACCGGCTTGAAAAACCCGAGTTTTTTCTCGGAAGCCAACCTGGCAAATACGGCAAACCTGATTGGCCTGTTCGGGATTTTTAGCATCGGCGTCGGTTTGGTCATTATTACCGGCGGCATTGATTTATCCATTGGTTCGATGATCGCGCTCAATGGCATGTTGCTCGTGATCGCCTTGACGGAATGGCATTGGGCGTGGCCGTTGGCGACAGCTTTTGTCCTTGGCGTGACGATGTTATTAGGACTTGCCCATGGCCTGTTAATCACCCGTTGCCGGATGCAGCCGTTCATCGTGACGCTGTGCGGGCTTCTGCTATATCGCGGCATTGCCAGGTTCATTGCGGATGACACCACCAAAGGTTTTGGTGATGCCGCCGGTTTCAAGACGTTGCAAAATCTGGCAAATGGAAAATTCTGCGGTCTGCCGATGCCGTTCGTCATTTTGATCGTGATCGCCATCGTGATGTGGATTGTGCTGCACCGTTCCGTCTATGGCCGTTATCTTTTTGCCGTCGGTCGCAATGAAGAGGCGACCCGCTTTTCCGGCATCAATACCCGATGGGTGGTGGCGGGCACATATGTCCTGGCCGGATTACTGACGGGGATTTCGGGCGTTCTATTTGCCTTCTACACAAATTCTGTTTCGCCATCGAGTCACGGAAATTTCTACGAACTCTACGGTATCGCGGCAGCGGTGCTGGGCGGCTGTAGCTTGCGTGGTGGGGAAGGTTCGATCATTGGCATTCTCATCGGCACGGCACTGTTATTGGTGCTGCAAAACCTCGTGAACCTGCTCAATATTCCGAGCTCGCTCAATTTTGCCGTCATGGGCGCCGTGGTCTTGGTCGGCGTGCTGGCAGACCAGCTTTTTCAAGCGCGTTCGGTCAAAAAAAGCGTCCGGCAATCCAAATGAAAAAAATCCCCGGCTGGCTGGCTTTCGTCATTGCGGCAAATATTGCGTCCGCTCAAGCTGCCTGGACACCTGCCAACCAAATCATTGCGGCTTCAAAGCTGGAGGCGGCCGGCGCGCCACGGTTCAACGGCGCGGCAGTTGTGGGAGTTTACCCCAATACCCCGATATTGCTTTCACTATCAGTGAGCGGTGCCCGGCCAATTTCTTTTTCCGCCGCATTGTTGCCGGACGGATTGAAACTCGATTCGCAAACCGGCGTTATCACCGGTGCTTTGACGAAGGCGGGCGAATATAAATTTGAAGTTGCAGCCGAAAATTCGGCCGGCAAATCGTCGGTAGAAATCAAGGTGGTCTGTGGCGATACGCTGGCTTTGACGCCGCCGATGGGTTGGAATAGCTACGACGCATTTGGTGACAACGTCGTCGAGTCGGAGGTTTTGGCCAATGCCCATTACGTTGCGGAAAAAATGCAGCCATTCGGTTGGGACACGGTCGTGGTGGACTACTGCTGGTATGACCCCGGCGCCCACGATAATAATCGCAATGCCCGCGCAGGCGCATGGCTGGCAGCGGATGCCTATGGCCGGTTGCTGCCGGCAACGAACCGCTTTCCTTCCGCCATTGGTGGCGTGGGTTTCAAGCCGCTGGCCGATCGAATTCATGCATTGGGATTGAAGTTTGGCATCCACATGATGCGGGGTATTCCGCGTAATTCCGTCAAAGCCAATCTGCCGATTGAAGGTTCCGCTTTCACTGCGGCTGAAGCGGCCGACCCCAACAGCAAGTGCGAATGGTGCCAGGATATGTACGGTGTGACCAACAATGCTGCCGGTCAGGCGTGGTATGATTCCTGTCTGCGACTATGGGCGGCATGGGGCGTGGACTATATCAAGGTTGATGACCTTTCGCGGCCTTATCACACCAATGAAATTGAGCTGATCCACCGGGCGATTGATAAAAGTGGACGTTCAATCGTGTTTAGCACTTCACCGGGTGAAACCCCGGTTGCCAATGCCGCTCACATCGCGTCGCATGCAAATTTGTGGCGCGTCTCCGATGATTTTTGGGATGACTGGAAAGCGCTGGACCATCAATTCACCCTTTCGGGCCATTGGCTGGATATCACCGTTCCCGGTCATTGGCCGGATGCCGACATGCTGCCGCTCGGCCATCTGTCCGTTGCCAGACGTTCCGTGGGACCTGACCGTCATACGCGATTGACGCATGATGAACAACTCACGCATCTTTCGCTCTGGTGCCTGTTGCCATCACCATTGATGGTGGGTGCGAACCTGCCGGACAATGATGCCTGGACGCTCGCCCTGTTGACCAATCCCGAAGTCATTGCTGTGAATCAAGATCCGCTCGGAAATGGCGCGCAGCACGTGGCAAAACTTCCCACCAACGCCGATATCTGGACCAAAAAACTGGCGGATAAATCGCTGGCCGTCGGATTTTTTAACCGGAGCAAAACGAACATTAAAGTGGACGTGGCGTGGAGCGGACTTGGTTTTAGCGCTGAACCCACGGTGCGCGATCTTTGGTTGCGAAAAGATTTGCCACGCGAAAAAACGTTCAGCGCCGAGATTCCTCCGCACGGCTGCGTACTGTTGAAAGTAAGCCAGTGATATATACTCAAAAAATGAGCCGGTCACAGGTATGGAATCCCCACGGGATTCAAATCATGCAGCCCAGCGTTGCCGGTCTGAGCCAAACTGGCGAGGACCGGCTCGCTGAGGTAACATCTACCCGTCAACAACCCTGAAAGAGACCTCTGCAAAAGAGGTCTCTTTCAGGGTTGTTGGTTTTATCCGATTACCTGGGGTAGCCCGCTCTGCGGCCAACCCCAGGCTGGATAATTTTAATCCTTTCAGGATTAAATATAAACATTCGGAATAATCTATTCTTAGTTTTGACTTGATGCGTTTTATTATCGGAATTATTCAGATCGTCTATCCTCACGTCTTCTACAAGATCAGCCCGACGCGCGGCTATATTTTTAGTTATCTGATTTGCCTCGCAGAAAACCGGGAACGATCAAGAGCGTTAATGCGGTTGAGCTCAGGATTCCAAAAATCACCACCGTCGCAAAAGGACGTTGCAATTCCGCACCTTGGCCGGTCGAGAGCGCCATGGGAATAAAGCCGACGCTGGTCACCAGCGCAGTCATGAGCACCGGACGTAAGCGCGTTTTTGCACTGCGCCCGGCAGCCTCGACGGCGTCCATACCTTGGGCGCATAGATGATTGAAATACGTGATGAGCACCATGCCGTTGAGCAGGCTTAAACCGCCGAGGGTGACGAAACCAATCGCGGCCGACATCGTCAAGGGTAACTCGCGCCACCACAAGCCATAAACCCCGCCAACCAAAGCAAAGGGTAATCCGAAAGCGACGAGCGCAGTCTGCTGCCAGTTTTTGAGGGTTACCCGGATCAAGGCGAGGCTGAGCAGAAAAAATATTCCGCCCGCGAGCACTAATCGCCGGCTGCCCGATTGCCAATTTTTATAGGCGCCGCTAAATTCCAGCCGATAGCCGGGCGGCAGTTTGATTTGTTTTTCGATCGCGGCCTGCGCGCGGGTGACGAAACCGAGGACATCAGCGTTTTCCACTGTGACCATGATGGCTTCGCGGCGTTCTGCCTGTTCGCGGGTGATGGAACTGATGCCGATTCGATTGGTCCAACTACCGAGGGCGCCAAGGCCGACGACGAGTGAATTATCGAGCACACGCACCGGCAGTTGATTCAAAGTCGCCGGGTTTGTTCGCAAAGATTCTGGCAGACGCACGACAATCGGATAAAACCGGTCGCCTTCATCAATGCGTCCCACTTCGCGGCCGGCGAGGCCGATGGAAATGGCGCTGTTGACCTGATCGCCGTAAGCCATGTTGTCAAGCATTCGGGCGCGATCGGGCACAAACTCCAACCGGTTCGCGCGTCCAGGTTTATCAATGACCATGGCGCCTGCGTGAGGAATCTGGGTGATGATTTTGACGACGTTCGTTGCGAGTGAATCCAATTGATCGTAGTCGGGGCCAAATAATTTGATGGCAAGATCGGTCCGCATGCCTTCAAGTAATTCGTCAAATCGTACGGCGATCGGCTGGTTGAGTTCCAGTTCTTGATCGGGCACCGCGTGTTTGATGGCGGACAGGATAATCTTTGCCAGACCGGTTTTGGAAATGGGATGACCGTTGACGTGCCGCCATGAAGCGCGCGGTTGAAAGCTGATATAAATATCGTTTTGATTTGGTCCCTGTGGGTCCGTGGCGATTTCCGACATGCCGATCCGGGAAAAAATGTCTTTCGCTTCCGGTACCGCTGCCCGGATGGCGCGTTCGGTCGCCAATTCCATCGCCAAAGATTTTTCCAGGCTGATTTGCGGATCACGTTGGACTTCGACCACCAGCCAGCCTTCGTCCAGGTTGGGCATGAAGTTCGCGCCCAATCGGGTCGTAGAATATCCGGCACCGATGACGAGCAATAAGCATACGGCCAGAAGCCACCAACGGCAGCGGTGACACAGTCGCAACAGACGTTCGTATCCGCTCTGCAAAATAGTCAAGAATTGAGGTTCTTTTGGCGGACGACTTGAGCCTAAAGCAATCGTGCACAACGCGGGGACAAGCGTAAGGGTGAGGAGCAGGGAACTGGCCAGTACCAGGATGACGGATTCTGCCAGTGGCCGGAACATGCGTCCTTCCATGCCATCCAACGTTAAGATGGGCAGGTAAGCGCCGATGATGATCAACATGCCGATGAACATCGGCTGGCGCACCTGACAGCATGCATCAACGATGGCATTTAGACGCTCAGTCCTAGTGGCGTCGCAGCCCGGAATGGCAGCTAGTTTTCGCACGACATTTTCCACCATGACGATGGTGTCATCCACGACGACGCCGAAATCAATGGCACCTAAAGTCAATAAACTACCAACGATGCCGAAAGCCGCCATGCCGCTCAGTCCCAGGGCAAACGACAAGATCAAGATGCTGGTCACAATGAAGGCAGCCCGCCAGCTGCGAAGAAAAATCAACAGCACGATCAACACCAATCCACCGGCCAGCATGAGATTGCGGCCCACGGTTTCGATGACGCCATCCACCAGTTCTCCCCGATCATAGAGTGGTCGCAGTTCCATGTCCGCTGGCAAGCGGCTTTGCGCCTCGGCAAGGGCGGCGCGAAAAGATTCCGCCACCGCCCGGGCATTTTCGCCGGTCAACATCATCGCGGTTCCGAGCACGGCTTCCTGGCCATTCAGGGTTGCTGCGCCCAGGCGAATATTTGAACCGATGTTGACGGTGGCGATTTCGCTCAATGGCAGACCGCGCAAGGTCCATGGCAGTTTAAGGCAGAGATTGGTCAAGGCCGCGATGCTTTGGGCACGGGCTCCGGAACGGATGATGAATTGTTGGCCGTCGCGTTCCACCAAGGCCCCGCCGCCGATGGCGGCATTGCGTTCTACGATGGTCGCGAGGTCGCTTAAATCCAAGCCGTTCTGGGCCGCCTTTTCCGGATCCACCTCGACGACCATTTGCTGGTCGTAACCGCCCGTGGTGTTGACGTCGGCGATGCCTTTGACGGATTTCAGACATGGTTTGACGACAAATTCCTGCACCAATTTCAATTGCCGCAACCGCGCCTCGGGCGAGTCATTGGCCGCGATGTGATTGGTTTTGAAACTAAGGGCGTACGTAAAAATCTCACCGAGGCCCGAACTGGGGGGTGCCAGATTCGGCAATAATCCCGGCGGCAGTTTTTGCGTCACGCGGGCGAGGCGTTCGGAAACCATCTGGCGCGCTTGATAAAGATCGGTGCCGTCCGCAAAGATCAGGCAGACTTGGGAAATCCCAAACCGCGTAAAAGAACGAACCTGTTCCAAACCGGGCAGGCCAAACATCTCCAGTTCGATGGGCTGCGTCACGGAAGATTCGATCTCTGCGGGCGCCAAATTCGGCACCGGAGTGAGCACCTGCACCTGAAGATTGCTGATGTCCGGTGTGACATCCAATCGCAGATGGATTGCTGACCAGATGCCCCAAAACAGGATCAGCAGGGCGATTAAAAAAACCGCCGCGCGATATTTGACGGAGCGGGCGATGATCGCCCGCAAGATGCGTTCGAAGTCACCGGGCGATTCGGAATGATTTGGATGGTTTACGCCTGCGCTCAAGGTGTTGCATGACCGGCGGTCAATGTTTCACCTTGGCATTTTTAAAGAGATCGCTCAAGTCATTAGCCGTGGCCACACGATTATAGCCGGTGCCGAAGGCGTTGGTATCCGTCAAAGGAATTGCGTTTGTCTGATACGCGAGCCCGAAAATTTCATCCATCATTTTCAAGGTTGAGGAATGAGTGTACACGACGTGGCTGGCGTAGGCATTGCCCTTGGCCAGAGGCGAAATCAAGATGAACGGCAGGGTCGTATGCGTATCATCGGTGCTGACGGTTTCATCCGTCCAGATGAAAATGACGCCGTGATCACGATATGCAGTTGAGGCCATGATGCGGGGAATGATGAGGGAAAGGCAATGATCGACCTGGGCGATGGCCGCCTGATTGCCGGTGAATAGATGGCCGTGATAGACATAGCCCGTCGGCAAACGACTGTGCATCTCATTGAATTCATCGGGCGTGACCCAGTTATAGCGGGCTACAGTGTTGGCCGCGAGATCGGTCCAAAGCTGTGTGAGGGTAAAGCAATTGGTGTTTTGAGTATCAGTGAAGAATTGCATCGGATTATGCTTCACGGCGTAAGAGTAATACGTCGTCCCATTGTAGACATTGGTGGCCCCATGCGCACCGCCTTTGCTCACCATGGCGTTGGTGGTGTATTCCAAATCTTCTTGATACGTCTTCCAGGTGATGCCCGCAGCGTTCATCTGGCCGGTCAGATGCTGGCAGGTGAAAATATTGCGCGCTGACGGTTTGGGGTCACTATCCGTGTGAATGCCAAATGTCGTCCCCGCTTCCGCCCAGATATAATTATATTCAGACGGATGTGCGCCGTGAGCAACGCTGTAATATTTTGTGGCAAAAGAAACCTGCTCGGCGTTCGTATGGCCCCGGGTGACCAGGCTGTTCACATAAGGCGCGGCGGGATTGCCGAACAATTGTTGCGGATTGGCATCGGGGATGCGTTGGGTCCAATCATGGTTTTCCAAGGCGATGATAAAAACAGTTTTGATCTGGTCTGGCGAAAAGACCGGGTTCGTGCGGTTGTGTTTTTGGGGTGGCACCACCGGTTTAGCCGGCGAACGCTGCGGGGCAGCCGCAGCCGCCTTGGGCTGGCTTGGCGGGTTTGGTGTCTGACCAGACGGGGCGCCGTCCGGGTTTGATTGCGCGTCTTCAACCGGGTTCGAAACCGTGGTGCAACCCGATATTCCAAGAAAAGCCAGAGCAATTCCAACGGTAAAAATTATCCTTAAATGCGTGTTCATTCAGTGCGTCAATCCGCTCCGTAATTCATTGTGAGAGCGAACCGCGCAACGTTGAAGGAACGATGGGGGACTGTGCAAGAACAAGTTGTGTTCTAAAAACGACTTATTGAGGCCGCAGTTTCTGCAAAACAGACAGTTGCCGGTTTTATGATCGGCTGGTTTACGGAATTCGGATGCCGAAAAATTGTTGCAACGTCAGCGGTGCCAGCGGATTGGTGAAAATAAAATTGCCGTTTGAGTCAAAGTTACCGCCGCCCAGCAAATTCCAATTGGTCATCGGCTGCGATAGATTGGTGGCGGATAAAATCGAATAGCCCGCACCCGCCGCGCCGCCGGAACCGCTGAACCACAGATTTGAGCCTGACCTGGAAAACGATCCGAATTGCAGGTTCACGTTGCCGAGCACTACCGACAAGGTTCCATTCACCACCAGGTTCGTGGCATTCCAGGATAATCCGGGACCGGGCGTGGCGGGGCTGATGCTGGTGAAGGCGCCCGCGTACGTTGCGGCGGAAAATAATTTAAAGCTGTCACCCACCGACAAGGTTCCAGCCAGATTGGTCACCACGAGCGTACCGTTGTAATTCAACTGCGCCCCGGCGACCTTCAAGACATCGTTGGTCACCAACTGTTTATTGAGCTTCATGCGGGTGAAACTGCCGGCTTGCAGATTAACCGCGTTGCCGACGGTCAACGTGCCGATAGTGGCACTGGAACCGCCTTGAATTGAACCGCCAAATTGTATGGTGACAATGCCGCGTACGGTGCCATTGCCACCCAACGTGCCGCCGCTTGAGACATTCACCAGACCGGTACTGGTGGAACCGTTCACAAGCAAGGTGCCACCGCTGACAGTCGTAGTGTTGGTGTATGTGTTGATGCCAGCCAGCGTCAGTGTGCCGGCGCCGGTCTTGGTCACCGCATTCGTCGCCACGCCATTTTGGATTGCGCCTGAAATGTAAAAATCACCGTTGCCAAAAAATGTGAAGGTGCGGTTGCCGCTCGCGATCGAAGTCAGGATGCCGCCAAGGCTCAGCACCCCGGCGTCGGATTCAAATCCATAAAAGCTGCCTCCGACATTGAGCGCCACGCCGCCGGAAAGCGTATTGCTGCCGGAAAGATTTTCAATGGCCGGACTGGTGCCATTGCGGGCGTTGAGTGCGATGGACGCGGGCGAGGTGACGTTGCCGTTGGAACCATCCAGTTGCAACGTGGAACTGCCGCTGTTGTTGTTGCGGATCTGGATGTTGGTGACGTTCAGCAGCGCGGTCGGGTGGGCTGCACGCGTGATGCCGTCAACGGCCAGGCTGCTGTTACGGTCAATATAAACCGTGCCCGACAGCGAACTGCTGCCGCTTAAAATCAAAGTGCCGGCGCCATTCTTGGTGAATCCGTTGTTGCCCGCCAATGGCCCGGCGATGGTCGCCGTGTTTTGATTGACGATGATCGTCGGCGAGGTGCTGGCGGAACCGGTGTTGAGCGTCAACACGTCATCATCCGCCGTCAATGTCCAGTTCTGTGCGCCGCTTGTGTCGCCGAATTTCAATGTGCCCAGACTATGGGGTTCATTCAGAGTCACGGTGCGGTTGGAGGTGATGTTTAGCGTGCTGAAATCCGCCGTGTAACCCGCGCCGTTGGCGATCAGTCCGCCGTTCCAGTTATTCAGGTCGGCCCAATTCCCGTCCGCGTCATTCGTCCAGATGCCGTTGGCATACACAATCGGCACATAAAGACTTAACACCGCAAACGCACTGGCGCCGGCGCCATCCGTGGCCCGCACCGTGAAATAATTAGTGCCGCCATCAGCTGCGCCGGGGATGCCGGAAACGACGCCATTGTTGCTCACGGTCAACCACGTCGGGCCGTTCACTTTACTGTAAGTCAAGACCGTGGATTCCACATCGGTCGCGGTATTGGTGAGGTTGTTGCTGTAAGTGAGAAACGGCGAGGCGATACCGTAATCGAGAAAATTGGTCGTAAATTGCGGCGGCTGGTCACTCACCAATGCCGCAATCTGGGTGGCGGTGAATGTCGTGTCCGCGATTTGAATTTCGTCCAGGCTGCCATTGAACAGCGGGTCGGCGGTGAACTGGCTTCGGCCAAGATAATTTTTGACGGGATTAAAACTGGCGGGTGACAACGTGATGAAGCCCGACGCCGCTGCCATCCCGTTCGTGTAGAGAATGCCAAAATTGCCGCTGAGAGTTACGGCGATATGTTGCCATTTGCCAGTGGCCAGACCGGTTGTTTCCAGGATTTGTTCGCCACTGCCATTGTTGATGGCAAACCGCAAGGTGCCACTGCCGGAACCCGGGCTCAGAAACAGATAATGCGAGGTGTCGTTACCGAAATCAAAAATGCGTTGCCAGGCCGTGCCACCATTCCAATAAACCCAGCCGGCGAATGTGAAGTTCGTACTATGTGCCAGCGTCGGCGGCAGTTGAAGCGATTGGCTTGTGCCATTCAATGTCAATGCGTGGCCATTGTGTCCGCTGGTATAACTGGGAATCCCGGTCGGAAAACCATTGTTGCCGTAACCGGAACTATCAAGCGTGTCCGATTCGAAATGAAATTGGGCGATGCCGTGGCTGCCACCGGCTGGAAGTGTTTGGGCATAAGCCAGCGTGGTGGGTAGGTCGCGATACAAGATGCCAGCGGGTGTCAGTGTGCCGTCGTCCAGTACCATTTCACGATTCGTTGTGACCCAGTTGTAAATGGAATAACGTTCCACGAACGGTGCGTTCTCCAGCACATTGATGAACTGGCTGATTGCGGTGGCTTCCTGCGCCGGAGTAGGCGGTGGCGAACTGGCGCTGTCGCACCAATTGGCGCCATAGTTGAATTCTGTGACCCAGATCGGCTTGCCTGTTTGCGCATAGACGCCCGCCAGATAATTGGAAAGTTGCACCGAGTTCCAGCCGCACTTGTAAAAATGGATCGGGATGTAATCCACCCGGTCATTGAGCGTGGCGGCCTGGCTCATGAAACTGTAAAGCCAGTCCAGTCCCTGGCCGGACACGCCGGAATCAGAAACCGCCGGGGCACCGACCCGCAGTCCCCATTGTTCCACGCTGGGCCAGTCAGTGATTGCCGCCGCCACGGTCAAGTTTGCCTGGCTGGAAGAATCCGGCTCGTTGTAACCGAGCGCGTGCGTGGAATTTTTCTTGCCGGCCACGCCGGAAATGCCGCTGCTGGCAGTCCATTTCATCGGCACATATTCTGCATTGGCCGAGGAAGTGCCGCCGGCGCCCCAATCGTAAAACCAATACGGCTTGATGACCGCGCTTTCACCCGCGGTATCTGCCCAGCCCCGCTTGGCGACACTGCGCCATGGAAACACGCGTACGAAGGCGACGGGATAATTCAGGCTGGCACTGAGCAGGCTCACTTGCAGATCGCCATCCTGGGCGACAAAAACTTTGCTCGCGCCGCTGCCATCGGCGTTCTGCGCGAACGTCGCCATGTAACCGCGTTTCAATTGGAACGAGCCGACGTTCCGGTTCAGTCCGTCGAGGGCGGTGTTGGTGTAAAAGGTGTAAAGACCGAGCGCCATGGTCGTGCCTAAAAAATTGGGCGCACTGAAAAGCTGCAACGGCGTTACGCCGGGGCCATGCGGGATGATGACCGTGCCCATGACATATTCGTCCGCGCGGACATTGCCGCCCATGATCGCGGCCGCGCCATTCACCGTTATCTGCGCGAGGATGCTAGAGATGACTGCGGCGGGCCGGATACCGGGGATAAAAATCCACGCATCTGGCGAATTCAAATTGATCGTATTGCCAATGAGCGGATTGTTTGTGCCCGTGATCCACAATTCCGAATGACCGGTCATTGTCACCGTTTTATTCGTCAGCCCGCTGTAAGTTTGAACCCCATTGGTGATGATCAATGTCTGGGCCGTGGCTAAAAGCGGCAGACACAGCGCGATGACAGCCAGCCAGCCTGTGATTTTAAGTCTGATGAAAGAGTGCCCGGATGAATAACTGGCTCGAAGAAAAGCAGTTCGCGACATAGGAATTGCCCAACAATACAGATTCCCGCTGCCCAACGTCCATTACCTGAATGGGTAAAAATTGTCCGGATGCTTAGTGGGAATCATCTTAATGACGGATATTGGCCTCGGCGTTTTCTGCTTAAATAGGCGCAATTTACTTTAGTTGGTAGCAGTGGACGTGAGTCCGCTCCACTTAATTTTGGACAGGATTAACCGGATCATGCTGGATTTACTTTGCTCCGTTCCATTCGTGTTCATCTGTGTCCATCCGTGGTTTAAAAAATCTTTCCGCTTCGTGCCTTTGCGACTTGGTGGTTTAAATGATCAGCATCGCAATTTCATTCCAGGTGAATAATGCCGTGCTGGATGGCGCTGATGGCGGCTTCCGTACGATCTTGCACGTTCAATTTGCTGAACAAGGTCTTGAGGTGTGCTTTGATGGTGTCTTCGGAGATGAACAGCGAGGCGGCCATTTCCTTGTTGCTACGGCCTTTGGTGAGCAACTGCAACACTTCCATCTCGCGTTGTGAAAGATCGGCCCGCTGGCGGCGGGCGGCCAGTTGTTTGGCTACTTTGCCGGGCAGGATTTCCCGGCCGGCATGGACAGCGCGGATGGTGGCAGCCAGTTCATCTTCCGGTGTGTCTTTGAGGAGATAGGACTTGGCCCCGGATTGGATGGCGCGGAAAATATCTTCGTCCCGGTCAAAGGTGGTGAGCACGATCACGCGGGCATCGGGAAATTCTTTGCGGATGGCGATGATGGCCTCGACGCCACCCAAACCAGGCAAGCGCAAATCCATCAGCACCACATCCGGTTTTTTTTGGCGATAAATTTCCAGCGCCTGGGAACCGTCGCCGGATTCGGCGACGACCCGGAGGTCCGGCTCGCTCTCGATCAACGCGGCCATGCCTTTGCGGAACGCCGGGTGATCGTCCACGAGCATGACCATGATCTCATTTGGTTTCTTCAAGCTTTTCTTCATGGTGCCGGATGCCGTTCAGGCTGTCATTTACCCGTTAGGGTGAAAATGAAAAATCGAATCTACTTCGTTAATGACCTGAGCGGGGTGATAAATTGGATGAAAATTCACTCGCCGGAAAGCAGGGGAACGCTGAGCATGATTTCCACGCCGTGTCCAGCCACGCTGCGAATCGCCAATTCACCCTTCAATTCTGCCGCGCGTTCACGCATGCCAACCAGGCCGAAACCACCTTCGCTCGGCGGTGGTTGTTGCGGGTTGAAGCCACCGCCGTCATCAGTCACCGACAACTGGAATTGTTTTTCGCCAAAAGCCAGGACGACTTTGATCTGCTTCGCGCCGGCGTGTTTGATGGCATTGGTGATGGCTTCCTGGCCGATGCGCAACACGTTGTTCTCAATCACTGGCGCCAATGGTCGTGACCGGCCGGTGACTTCAAATTGCGTGGTAGTTTCGGTGCCATCAGCCATCTGGATCAGGATCCCTTTAAGCGCGCCGACCAAGCCGCCGGTTTCCAGAATGTGGGAACGCATGTTCCAGATGGAACTTCGCGCTTCAGTCAGACTGTCGCTCACGAGGGTTTGGGCCGTGTCCAGATGCCGGTTCACGATGCCAGCCGCCCCGATTTGCTTTTTAGCCAATCGCAATTGCACCGAGGTGGCGGTCAAACCTTGTGCCAGGGTGTCGTGGATTTCGCGCGCGAGGCGGTTGCGTTCGGAAAGGATGGCGGCAAATTCAGCCTCAGCACGCTGACGCTGTTGTTGTTGCTGGCGCAGGCGCTGGCGGGAAATCAACATGATCGCCCCGATCATCAAAGCCAGCGTGCCGGTGGAGATTTCGAGCAACTGGACGATGTGCTGTGGCGTCCACCAGGGCGACGGTTGCAGGATGACCAGGTCATCGGTCGCGCGTAATAAAATCTGAAAGGACTTCGGTTGCCAAATGCCGGCGGCAGGTTGCGGATCGTCATGGATCAACGTGCAGATGCCGGCGATGCGGACTTTCGCGCCGGTCTGCCAATCGGGATACGCCGGTTCGGCGTTGGAAATTTTCAGGACCGCCTTGAACAATTGATTATTCTTGTTGAGCGTCAGCGTGACGCCATTCAAGAACGGTTGGACCTGTGTGAGCGTACCCTCCACCACTACCAGGTCATCCTCATGATTGAACGCGTCGTCAAAATTATTCAACGTGACCGGCAGGGGTGGATTGGTGGAGCCGGCCTGGCGAAAGATGGCATCTTCGAGTTGCGGCGTGTTGAATCCAAATGTCGGAAAACCCAGCGCATCAATCTTGTCGCCGGGTGATAAATGATCCGGCTGGCTGGTTTGGATCCGCAAGCCGGTGTTCTCCGCGCGGATCCAAACGAAGGAATCTTTTTGGGCGAAGGTCACAATGCCCCGGATGTGTACGCGGTGCGAATAGGCATGGAGGTTGTCGGGTGAAAAAGTCAGCAGACTGGTGGGGGAGCGCACCGGTGCGGCGAACGGGTCGGCGGGCGCAGGTTTCTCGACGATTAAGGGCGCGTCGCGGGGTACTTGCAACACGGGCCGCAGAACCTGGCGCTTTTGGTTGAACTGATAAAAGCAGACGGCTTGCGCGTTGACTTCGGCGTCCACTTCAATGGGCGCTTTTGGATTCGGCGCATAAACGACCTGCACGAGACCGCCGTCCACCGCCATGACCAGCCGTTTCAGGTCTGAATCCGGTTCGGAGCCGAAGACCTGGCGGACCACGCCTTTGATCTGCACCCATTGACCGTCCAAGGCGCCGGTGATGAGTTGTTGATAGGTGGTTGGCAACGCTTTCGGAATGGGGGCGGTGCCGATTTTTTTCGCCGCCGTTGCCACGACGATGGGAGCGAACTGGCCGGGGCCGGTGGTGCCTTTGATCGCCAAAAGATCACCACGGTGGAATGCGTCAAAAATATTTTTCCCCGACGTGGCGGGGAGGGCCACGATGTAGATGCAGGCCGTTGGATCGGCAAAAATGATGGCGCGCCAATTAGGGTCGGTCTTGGCTGTATCCAGCATGATGCCGGTCAGTTGCACGGGCTGGCGTCGGGCGGTTTCCGCGGCGGATAAATTGCGGATTTGCGCGACGTTGGTCAGCGAACCGGAAGTTTCGGCCGCCTGGATCAGTCTGGAGCCGGCCGGGAATATTCCCGCCAAACCCAGGATCAGTAGGAGCAGGGGCAAGCGCATGTTTTCGATGAGTTTAAAAAAATCATGGGACAAATCCCGCGCAAAGCAAACTCTACATTTTCACCCGTTTGGGTAATGGACGGGAAAAAATTTGCCTGTTAGAAATGACGTACACCCAAACGAACTGAAACTGTTATGTGCTTAAAACTGTGCAGCCAACCGGTCGCTCTCTTTTAGCCGTAAACCAAACCAACCAACTATGCGATTCATCTCCAAAAAATTGTTGATTTTGTCATCCCTGGCTTTGCCGGCATTGGCGCAGGCGGATAGCGTGTCCTTGACCGCTGCCGATGCCGCCGGTTCTACGTCATACAATGTCGCAGGAAACTGGAGCAACCATCTGGCGCCCGCCGCCACCAACGATTATTACACCGCCTCGTTTGGGATGCGCTCACCCGGCACTTCCGCTGACGCACCGTTCGCCGGAAATTCCCTCACGTTTCAAGCCGCCGCCGCCGGTTCTTATAGTTGGATCATGAAAGGCACCGGCTATCGCACTTATACCATCAACAACATGACCAATAGCGCGGGTTCATTGTTCCGCAGCGGCAGCGGTTCGACGGATACCTGTGTTTTTGGCGGTAATCTGCTGACAATCGCCGGTAACTGTACCATCAATGCGGACCAAAGTGCTTTCGTCATTTTGTCTCCGCTGGCCGGCAATGCGATAGTGACGAATTTATCGGCCCAAACCTACGCCACGGTGACTTACGCCGGCACCAACTCGGCGTTCACCGGTGAGTTGTTTTTCGGCGCCAATGGGATCGGTATTTTCGCCAATGCCGGCAGCGCGCCTGGTAATCCGGCGGTGTCTAATCCGGGGCAGATTACCTTGAGCGCCAACGCCACGCTGCGCGATTATGCTGGCATCACGTTGAATAATGCCAATGGCGGTATCACGTTGCTCGGCAATGCCACGTTGACGGCCTCGGGGACGAATGCCCTGGGCACAAATATCGCCACGACCATCACTGAGCCGATCACGGATGGCGGCAGTAATTATGTTTTGACCGTGCGCGGTTCCAGCCTTTTGACACTCGCGGGCAACAATACTTTCGGTGGTGGCGTGAATCTGGTCGCCACCAACGCCGGATTGACGTTCAACCTCAATAGCGCCACCGCCATCGGCTCTGGTTCGCTGCGTTTGCTTGCTGGTACGGTTCCCGCGACCTTGGACAATACCAGTGGCGCCCTCGTCACGCTGGCGGCGACGACCAATTCGCAAGTGTGGAGCAACAGTGTCAATTTCGTCGGCAGCAGCAGTTTGGATCTCAGTGCCAGTCCGGTAATCTTGGGCACCAATGCCGTGGTGACGGTTGGTGGCAACAATCTGACTCTCAGTGCCGTTTCAGCCAGCGGCTTGAATTATTCCCTCACGAAATCGGGGGCGGGAATCTTGACCTTGAATGCGCCGTCAACTTACAGTGGGGCTACCATCGTCAACGCCGGTGTGCTCGCCTTGACGGGCACGGCCGCTTTGACCAGTTCCAATATTTCATTGACGGCAAGTAACGCGACCTTGGATGCGAGTGCGATCGGCGGTCTGTCTCTGGCAAGCAGCCAAAGCGTGACCGGTTCGGGAACGATTATCGGCACGGTCAATGCGGGCAGCAGCACGACGATTATACCCGGCGGTACCGGCGTGGCGGGCGCATTGAATATCAATGGCAATTTAAATTTGAATGGTTCAGGGGTTTTGAATTTTGATCTCGCGGCCGATCCGACGCCGGGAGGCGGCACGAATGATTTAATCATCGTCACCGGCACGCTCAATCTCGCTGGCCCGACGGTGATCAATGTTTCCGGTGCCCCGGCTAACGGTAATAACTACACGTTGTTCCAGTACGGGACCTTCAGTGGTAATCTCGCAAACCTGACCGCGCCGGGCTATACCCTCAGCAACGACACGGGAACGAAGACGATTCAACTTCTGAAAAATCACGTGCCGGCCAATCTCACCTGGAAGGGTGACGGTTCGGGCAATGTTTGGGATGTCGTGGCCACGGCGAATTGGCTGCAAGCAGGATCGCCCCAGGTGTTTTACTCCGGCGATTCTGTTCTCTTTGACGACACGGGCTCCGCTTCGCCGGCCATCGCTTTGACGGGTGCCATTTCACCGGCCGCCACAACCGTGAGTGCTTCACAGAATTATACCTTTGCGGGCAGTGGCCTTTTATCCGGCACCTTGACCAAGAGCGGCACAGGCACTTTGATCCTGGATAATCTCAATACTTATACCGGTCAAACCACCATCAGCGGGGGTGTCCTGCAAGTCGGTAACAACGATACGTCCGGCGCGCTGGGCGCGGGTGTGATCAGCAATAATGCCACGCTGGTTTTCAATCGCACGGATGGGGTAACGGTGACAAATAGCATCAACGGGACGGGGGCCTTAACGCTGGCCAGTGCGGGCGATCTATATTTGTCCGGCAGCAATACTTACAGCGGCACGACCACGATCGCGTCCACGGGCATCCTGCATCCGCGCAACAACAATGCTTTGGGCGCCGGTACCAACAGCTTGGTCAACACCAGCGGCGGCAAAGTTTACATTGATCAGAACGTGAACCTCGCGAACCCGATGACTTTGAGTGGCGTCAACGCCTTGGAAAAAGGCGGCGGCGGCGTCAGCCTTTTGAGCGGTTCGATGACGCTCGCAGCGGACACAACCTTGTCGGTGGATGGTGGCGCGACCTTGAGTTTTTCCAATACGGCCATTTTTGGCGCAAACGTCAATTTGACGCTGACGGGCAGCGGCACGGGTAATCTGGCGCCGCTAAGCTTGGGTACGGGCAACATCAACGTGACTGGCGGCACCTGGACCTTGGCGGCCACAAACGGTTTCTCCGGTCTGGCAAATATCACCGGTGGCGCGTTGCAGATGTCGAGTCCGTTGTCGCTCGGCCCGATTCCAGCCACTTACAATCCAAGTGCCGTGACCTTGAACGGCGGTTCGCTGGGCGCATCCACGAACGTGACGCTCAGCGATGGCATGATCGGCATCACGGTGGGTGATGCGTCCACTGCCAGCGGCATAACCGTGGCGACCGGGACGACCTTCAATATCTCCAACAACATCGTCGGTGATGCTTCTGGCATCTTGACCAAGTCTGGCGCAGGTAATTTGATCCTGAGTGGTCCGAACAGTTTTGCGGGTACATTGAACATTGACGTAAACAGCACCTCGGCGGCGGGCGGCAGCACGGTGATCGCCAATACGGCGGCCATCGCGAACCTCATCGCGATCCCCGGTGTGCCGTTCATCAATATCCGCAACAACAATAACGGTAGTTCGACCCTGGCATTGGATGGCACGCTCGGCAGCATCACCATCGCGCCGGACATCGGCTTGAGCGGGCGTAATGTTGCGGTGGCGGCGATTGAAAATCTCGTCGGTGACAATGTGATCTCCGGCGGCTTCACCTTCAATGTCGGCGGCGGCAGTTACATCTTCCAATCGGACATTGGCAACCTGACAATGTCGCAGGTGATGCCGCTGAACGTGACGGTCACAAGCGGGCGCACCTTGACATTTCAGGGTAACGGCAACATCACGATGTCCGGTGGCATTCAAGATAGCATCAACGCCGGCAACGGATTAAGCTACACGAACACCGTCATCAAAAGCGGTTCGGGCACACTGTACCTGCCGGTCGCAAATGCCTTCACGGGGGGGCTGACAGTGAACGCCGGCGTAGTCGCCTTGGAGGGTAGTCTGAACAGCGGCGTCAACGTGACTGGCGGTCTGTTGACCGGCAATGGTTCCGTCAATGGTGCCGTGACAGTGACCAATGGCGCAATTGAAGCCGGCACGACTAATCTGATTGGCACTTTGACGCTCAACAACAATTTGATGTTGGCGGGCAATACCCTTGTCAAAATCAACCAAAGTTCCGGCACGAGCGATTTGTTCACTGGACAAACGAATGTCACTTATGGCGGCGTTTTGACCGTGACAAATTTGAGCGGCTCACTGACGACGAACAGCACGTTCACAGTGTTCAATCCGGGCGCATCGGCCGGCAATTTCGCAAGCATCGCCGGTTCGCCCGGAGCCGGCATGCACTACACGTTCACGAACGGCGTGCTGAGCGTCGCGGCGGGTGATTTGATCGCCAATAATCCGACGAACATTTCATTCGCCGTCAGCGGGAATACAATGTCCTTGTCCTGGCCGGCCGATCATCTGGGCTGGATTTTGCAATCGCAGACGAACAGCGCCAGCCTGGGGCTTTCGACGAATTGGGTGGACGTTGCCGGCAGTGATTCAATGACCGGTACGAACATATTGATCAATCCGAAAACGCCAGCCGCATTCTATCGCTTGCGCCATCCCTGAGCTGTAAAATTGCGTGAAACGGCAATGAAACAGATGAAACCAGGTAATTTCAAGCCGCGTGGCTTCACGTTGATCGAGCTGTTGGTGGTGATTGCGATCATCGCCATCCTCGCAGCGATGTTGTTGCCCGCGCTGGCCAAGGCGAAGGAGAAAGCCAAACGTGCGATGTGCGTCAGCAATCTCAAGCAGGTGGGCGTCGGCAGTTTCTTATATGCCGGTGACAATATGGATTATTTTCCCTCGGCCGCAGTTGACAGTGGCTGGGGCGTTTATAATCCGATTTTGCTGGCGTCCAATCTGTTGTCATCCGCGACGCAACTGGGCTTCAATACGAATAGTCTCGCGGCGGACGGTACTTCCAGAAACGCCACGATTTGGACATGCCCAAACCGCCCGTCGTTGCCGGCGACTTCCACCGGTGGCAGCACGTTTGCCATCGGCTACGAATTTTTTGGCGGCGTCACTTATTGGTTGTATAACGGCATCAGACAACCCTCGGCCAGCCCGGTGAAATCTTCCACGTCCAAATCAACGTGGATGCTGGCGGCGGACGTGCTGCTGAACTTTCAAGGTTCCAACGGTCAGCTGGGTTGGAGCGATGCGGGTGCCTCGCCGAACAGCGGCTTTGCCAATTTGCCGGCGCATAAGAATGCCGGCAGCCAGCCGGCGGGTGGCAACGAAGTGTTTGCCGACGGCTCGGTTGCGTGGGTGAAGTCAAACACCATGCACGATTTTTATAACTACGCCAACACGCGGAAATTTTTCTTCTATCAGGCCGATCTCGGACAATTTCCGGCGGCGTTGGTTCCCGCCCTGATGGCCGGGCCGTAAAGCATTTGGGATTGAATCAATGAAACAAAAGTATTTCCGGAGGGGTGCCTTCACCTTGATCGAATTATTGGTAGTGATCGCCATCATCGCGATTCTTGCCGCGATGTTATTACCCGCGCTCGCGAAGGCGAAGGAGAAAGCCAAGCGCATCCAATGTTTGAATAATCTGAGACAGATCGGCATCGGTATGACGATTTATGCGGGGGATAACAGTGACCGCGTGATCACGGTGCGCACCCAGGGCACTTCGGGCGTGCCGAACGCGCTCAATCCAGCGGACGCGACGAACACGGCGGCATTCCAAATGTCGGTGATGACGACCAACGGTGCGAACGCCTGGTCTTGTCCAGATCGTCCGAATAACCTGCCAGGCTATGACGCGACTTATGATCAATGGATCATCGGCATCGCCTATTTCGGCGGCTTGGCAACGTGGACTCCAACTGCGGCCGTTTCCATCAAACCCGGTTATAGTCCAGTGAAATTAAGCAATGCCAAGCCATATTGGGCTTTGGGTGCCGATGCGAACATCAAGATTGATACCGGCGGTCCTTACAAATGGGCGTCGCAAGCGGTCACGGCGACGGATCCGCGCGCTTGGATTTATGCGAACGT
>DASYEY010000072.1:0-7955 GCA_036498725.1 Verrucomicrobiia bacterium
CCGAAAAAAAGCATGGCTTAACAAGGTTACGAACTCATGGCTTGAACATGACGTTTGGGTGACAAACCGATGAATTCCTTGTAATTCGCAGGATCGTCACAATGCAGTCGCGCTTCCGTAACCCGCCTCGATTTAACTCACACGTCACGATTTTTTAGACGCCACCACCACAAAATCAAACTCAATCAAAACCGAATGAAAAAACAGATAATCGCTTCCCTAGCCCTGCTCTGGCTGACTTCATGGTCAGCCGCCCAGGCTCAAACCACGCTTACGGCGTGGAATTTCGATAATGTCCCTGTCGGGACCAGCAGCAGCCCGGCACCCGCCACCGGCATCGGCACCGCCAGCGCCGTCGGCTTGGGCGCGAGCAGTAATCCAGATATCCAATCTCTATCCGGCAGTTCTGCCGGCGGACCCAATAGCTGGCGC
The DNA here is from genome assembly GCA_036498725.1 of Verrucomicrobiia bacterium. Taxonomy (GTDB): domain Bacteria; phylum Verrucomicrobiota; class Verrucomicrobiia; order Limisphaerales; family UBA11358; genus UBA11358. Next base: position 433 of record DASYEY010000072.1, read on the forward strand.
GTGCGCGGCACGGGTGCCGGCGGAATCGGCTGGTCCACGAATGCGGCCACCGGCACGCAAGGCGCCCAGTTTTCCGGCAGCACAGTGGGTTATTATCAGATCCGGGTTTCCTTTGACGTATATGCGACCGTGGATGCGGAAGCCGCCTTACAGGTCCAATATACGACCGAAGGTTCCATCTGGCATAATGCCACCATCACTTCCGCGGGAACCTTGGGCATCCTTGCTTCCAATAACATTACCACCAACGGCCTCGTAAACGGCAGCTATCTCATCCTGACCAACAACGGGACCGCGGCCTGGAATAACCAGGTCACGGTTGATTTGACCGGCATTTCAGGCGTTGATAATGATCCCGCCTTTGCGATCCGGATTGTGAACGCGGCCAAGGGGACAAACTGTCTGGATACGACTGGAGCCCCTTACAGCAACCTGAGCGGCGACTGGACCTTTGACAACGTCGTTATTCAGGGCGTTTCCTTCGACACGGTGGCGAGCTGGCCGTTTGACAACGCCTATGTCAAAAACGCCATCATCAATCATCCGAACCCGGCGATTTCAAATGACACCGCAATCGCCTCCTGCATCGGTTTTGATACCACCTACAATTTTGGCGCCGGGGCCACGTTCAGCACCAATTCTGCTGATATCACCTCGACCACGCCTTTCAGTTCCACGCCGAACGCGCCATATGCCTGGCGTCTGCGCGGTGCCCCCGGGAATGGCTGGTACAGCCAGTCGCCCATCGGTTCGCAAGGCGCCCAATTTGACGTGAGCACGGTCAATTACAGCAATATCATGGTTTCATTCGATCTTTATTTCACGAGCCAGGGCGAAGCCAAGATGTGCGTGCTCTACACCACGGATGGCTGGGTCACCACCAACGTCGCCAACAATCTGGCCTACGGAGCGAATCCCACGTTCATCCAGACGAACACAACCTCACTCAACACGGTCACAGGCACTTACTTCAATAATACGTATGGCTCCATCTTCTATAACAACCTGATCATTGATTTCACCGGCGTTCCGGGCGTGGACAACAATCCAAACTTTAGCTTCCGGATCGTGAATGCAGCAACGGGGTTTGACTGCGTCAATTATCTCGGCCAGCCCTATAATAACAGTTCCGGCAACGGTCGTCTGGATAACGTGGCCGTCAACGGCCAGTTCGAAGGCCAGCTGGCGCCGACGATCACCAATGCCGCCGTGGCCACAGTGGATGGCCCGTTCACCAATACGTTGAGCACCGACTCCGCCTGGATCAGCGCCATCAAGGGGGTTTATGTCAACGGCGTGGCCCTGGCCAATACGGCTTATACGCTCACGACCAGCAACCTCGTATTCACGCCGTCGAAGTCCATTGCATTGCAGTCAAACGGGCTGGATAATATCATCATTTATGCCACCGGTTATACCAGTGCGAAGGTCAATCAATATGTGGCGACCGGAGCGGCCAAAAAACTGACGTTCACCCAACCGGCCGGCCCTTCCACCAGCGGGGGCACCCTGACCCTTAACCCCGTGGTGGGTATCACGGATCAATATGGCAACGGCACCACCAACCCTTATGCGAACTTCACGGTCACTGCGTCGGCTAACACGTCCGCCTGGGTTTTGGGCGGTGCCACCGTGCAGCCAGTCGTCAATGGTTTTTGTGTTTTCACGGATCTAACCGCCACCGTCACCGGCTCAACGCCGGTCGCCGGTGCGGCCATTCAGTTCGCGGTGACCGGTTACACCAATACGGCCACCCACGCCACGAGCACCAACTTTACTTCCACCAGCTTCAGCATCGGCGCCCCGCCCGTCCCCTTCACCGCTGGCAACCTGGCGGCGATCCAGATTGATACGCTAGGCAATAACACGACCTTCAGTGTGATCGAACTCAAACCCTCGGTCGCCGGTCAAACCAACCCGGTCAACATCGTTCCGATCAGCGCCACGGGCACCAATGCCCTGCGCCTTTCATCCGCCGGCAGTTGCGGCAAACTGGCCTTGAGCGATGACGGGACCTTCCTGGTGTTCAACGCGTTCCGGGATAACAGCGCGGCGACGCTGGATGAAACCTTCAATCTGAGCCGCGCGGTCGGCACGTTGAATTACACCAATAAATTCACCTCGCCGGTCGGTTATCTGTCCACTTCCTTCGGTGGCAGCCAGGCCCGCGCCGCGTGCAGCCCGGATAACCTTAACTTCCTTATCTGCGACAAAGGCGGCTTGTATGTCGGCAGTTCCCTGGTGTACCAGCAGAATAATATCAGCACGCGTTCGTTTGGCGGCGTGGCCTGGGTACAAACGGCAAAAGTAGCCTTCCCGGCGACCGCCTCCTTGTATCAATTCGCAAATGCCTCGCTCGGCGGCTCAACGATTGATTGGAGCAACCCGGGCGATAACGGACCCATCATCAACAATACGTTCACTCCGCCGGCGGATGCGGTGGCCCAGGATTTCTACCTGATTGCCTCCAACGGAATTTACAGCACCCTTTATACCCTTGATCAGAACAGCGGCGCGGGCGGCGCGAGCGGGGTCATCAATAAATGGTCATTGAACAGTGATGGCTATACCTGGACGTCCATTGGTTCCTGGACCAACACGGATAACGGTGACACCCTGTTTGCCACCACCAATGGCACCGGCGGAGTTTATCTTTACTACGCGAACGGCGGGGGCGGACAAGGCGGCAACCAGCTCATCCGGCTGACCGACCAAACTATCGGCGGACCGCTTAACCTTACTTCCACCAATGTGATCTACACGGCCCCGGCCAATAGTTCCATCGAAGGCGTCACGTTTGTGCCGCAATCAGCTCCCTACGCCGTGCAATTGACACCCGCGCCCATTCTCACCGGACCGGCCGTGGCTTTCACCGGCAATTCGTTCAGCCTGGCGCTCACCCCGGATGATTCCAACTGGCGGGCGGCCATCACCAGCATCACGGTGAACGGTTCGACCCTGCCGCCGGCAGCGTATGACACAACTCAGGCGGGGGTGATCGTATTCAACCCGGCTCAATCCGCCCTGTTGCAAAGCACCGGATTGATGACCATTGTCATCAACGCCACGGGTTACAGCACGGATTCAGCGATGCAGACGATCGCTGCCGTTCCGCAATTGAGCGGATCTTTAGTGACGGCCAACGGCCAGTTTAAACTGGCTTTCACCAGCGCCGCCGGATTGAGCTTCTCGGTTCGCTCAACCAATGACCTGACCGCGCCCAAGACGACCTGGCCGATCATCGGCACCGTTACGAATAATCCGGCCGGATCTGGCCAGTACCAGTTTATTGATTCGAATGCGAAGACCAACAGCGCGCGATTCTATATCTTGAGCCAGCCGTAAGACTTACGCTTAAAGCCGTCAACACGACGGGCGGGTTTCAAGTGAAACCCGCCCGTTTTTTCTTTATCGGAAAAGCTTTTTTTAGCCACGGATGGAACACGGATTAAAAATTTGACGCGAATTGCACGAATTTTCACGAATTAAGACACCCAACCAGAAAAACTTTTTTGACAGAATGACAGAATTTACAAAATTAACTTCTTAGCCACGGATGAGGACGGATTTTTACCCGCAGATTTCACAGATGAACGCAGATTAAGCCGGAGTTGAACCGGAGGCAAATCTGCGGGCAGAAGCCTTTAACTTAAAACTAAAAAATCAAAATTTAAAACTCTCATGATCTGAGGCTGGCAATGTGGGCGAGAGCAAATCGTAAATCCGCAATCGTAAATCGCAAATTGAAAAGCCCACAGCCTAGAGCCCAAGGCCTGACCCCTTACTCACCGCCCATTCGGGCTGTTGGGATAGCACCAAAGCCGGTTTCGGTTCGAATCTTTTACATCCTCGGACCATTGCTTGAGTTTCACATAATCCACCGAACCGCCAAAGGTCGCTTCCACGCCGCCTTCGGAATGCCGGCCGCTCACGCCTTCGACCGGATAATTCGCGCCATCGTTGAAATATTCCGGATGCGATTCGTCTGTCTCCCAAAACACGCAATCTTCCGGCCGCAGCGTCGCCAGTTTCACCGTGGTTGGCAGGCTCCGCACATACCCGACCACCGCGCCGTTCATGCCATAACTGGAAATCTGTTGCGGTCGCTGGCCGAACGCCGGGCTGGCCGGGTCGTCAATCGGACACAAGTACAATTTCGGATCGTGCAACAGGGACCAGAACAATCCCGTCTCCACTTTGAATTCTTTTGGGGGCACCGTTTTCAAATCCGCCGCATACAGCCAGCCGGGCCGCGCGGAATCGCCATTGTCCCAATTGGGCCACGGCATAAAGTCGGCATTATCCGACGCGTACATGGCAACGGCCTGCGTCTGTTGCCGGAGATTGTTCAGGTCCAAAATCTGACCGGCCTTGTTCTTCGTCTTGCTAAGCAACGGCAGCAGCAAGGCCGCGAGTATGCCGATGATACCGATGACCACGAGCAATTCGATCAAGGTGAACCCGGATCTCTTTGACATCCTGCTCATCGTCGTTCTCATCCTCGTCCTCGTATGATCGGGAAAATTCGAGGACGAGGGCGAGGACGAGGACGAGGATGACGATGACGATGACGATGATTGGGCGGGAGTCCAATTTTCAAACCGGCTCTTCAAAATAAAAGATGAAATGGATTTGATCATAAACGTTTTGGTTATTTGGTCAGGTCGAAGGAAGGACGGATCTGGTCGCATTTCCATTCGCGGCCAGTTTTCTTGAACCAATATTTTCGTTCATGCTTTTGCCCGGCGGCATCCGTGGCGATCAGGTCAATCGTGACATTGTCGGCCGAGCCGGGTTGTTCCGTGATTTGAAAGCCGGCCACGCCGGACATCCGGCCTTTGTATCCGGCGATCTTGTCGGCGAATTGTCCCTGAAAGACTTTTTGGGCGTTGATGTTTTCTTGCGGGGTCAGGCTGGCCTGAACCACATCGGCATCGCCCTGATCAATGCCCCACAGCATTGTTTTTAAGGCGGCCTCCGGCGTGGCATAACCGGCATTAACCAGTTGACTTCGAATCCACGTTTGTTTTCTAGACGCATGGGCCTGATGCAGCATCAGGGTCGTGGTGGCGGCGATGCCCAGGATGATAATTGCGCCGACAATGGTAGTTTTAGATTTTGACCAGGCCATAAGTTTCAAGGCTCCGTGGATGAGGGTTAGGGTTGAAGCAGAAGCGGCGGCGCCTTTGACGGTGGCAACCGTCGTCACCGTTTTTGCCAGGGTCACCGGCGCGGCCTGAACGGAATGAGCCGAAATGGTTGCCGTCAAAACGGCCGCTGGCACGACGATGCCGCGCCGGTTGAAGAATGAGCGCAACTTTTCCACTGCGCGCAGGATGCGGCGTTGCGCCACGGCTTCATTGACCTGCAAGGCCGCCGCCACTTCGCGCACGCTCTGTTCCTTGAAAAAGCGCAACATCACGGCATCCCGATCTTTTTTATTGAGCCGCGCCATCGCCTCGTCGAGCAGCGGTGACAACTGAAGCCAGACGGGATCGTCAGCGGACGCTTGAATCGTTGACTGCATATAAGCCTCCTGTTCACGGAACTGCCGCCGGCGTTCGCCGCGCATAAAGCTCAGCGCCGTCAGCCGGGTGGTTTCGTAAAGCCAGCCTTCCAGAATCGTGTCCCGGCGCAATGTACCGGCTTTGCGCGCGAGGATGACGAATACCACCTGGGTGATTTCCTCCGCTTGGGCGGCCACACCGACGCGGCGCAACGCAGCGGAATAAACGAGGGCGACATGCCGTCGAACCAATTCGGCAAACGCGGTTTCCGATCCGTGCCGGTCATAATCCCGCAACAATTCCATGTCGCTTACATCTGGCATCTGTCTATTTATTGCCGAAGAACGCCAAATCAGACATTTATTTTTTCCTTAAATGCCCATGCCTTCCGGAAAATTTTTTTAGCCACGGATTAAACATGGGGAAATTTACGATTTACGACTGGCGATTTACGATTGTGGAACCTCCCTCCTAGCGCCCAACGCCCACAGCCTGGAGCCTGAATTCATTTTAGCCACAGATGAAACACAGATACAGAAAAGCATTCTCACGCAAAGGCGCGAACCTGAACCCTGAACCATTAACCCTTGAAACAAGGACGAGGGCGAGGACGACGATGAGGACGAGGATGAGAACAAACCTGCAACCAATAACCAGCAACTTGCAACTTCCGAGCCCTACCCCCCTCGAAAGAGGGATGTGGAATACGGGCCGCTATCTAAGATAAGCGCATCAGCCCTTATTGTAATCATGCAAAACCCATATTGCTTTGTCGTCAATCGGATCAATTCACGTCTTTTTAAACTCAACTCAACCCCGTCTCCCCTCCTTATGAAGAACCTCTCTGTTTGCCCAACCGACGTTCACCCAATGGCCCGCCCGGGGCGGAGTTGGGGCCGATGGCTTTCCCCGGCACTGACCTCGGCGCTGATGGTCGCCGCCAGTCTCGTGTCCAGCCATCTGGCGCAGGCGCAGACTCCGGCCTTGCAGTTTTCCTTTGAAGACGCGCCTGGCACCAGCACAACCAATAGCGGCAGCGTCAATGTCAGCTTGAACCTGTTCAACGCGTCCAGCGTGGCCACGGATTTGCACGGTGCCATTGGTTCCGGTGTTTTAGGCGCGCTTAACGGTAATCGTTCATTAAATTTTTCCAATGCAACCTATGTCACGAGTGGCGGCGTCAATGGTCCTTCGGCCAACGTCATCAATTCGGCGGCACTGGGTTTCGGCAACATCACTTCGTTCACGGCCACGGAATGGTTCAAGGAATCGCTGTTGCCGCCGGCCAATGGCTTGTTGGGACGCATGTTCATTTTAGGCTCGGGTTCGGCCGCGACCGATATCAACGCGGCCAACACCATCGGGATGAAATGGCAGCAGCCGAATCAATGGAATGTCAGCATCGGCACGGGCAATCCCACGGCCACGGCGATCTTCGCGTCCAATCTGCCGACGAATCAATGGTTGTTCATGGCCATTGTTTATGACGGCACCAACGTGTTCATTTATCAAGGCAGCGATGCGGCTTCGACGAAGCTGATCAGCACGACCGCCGCGCCCGGCCTGGTGGAAAACCTGGGCGCCTCCGCGTCGCTTTACCTCGGCAACCGGAATACGGCGCAACGGGCGTTTGCCGGCTGGATTGATGACTTCCGCTTTTATACGAACTACGCCGGTTCGGCGGCGTTTGTGGAAAATATCCGCCAACAATCCGCGCCGTTGCCCACCATCACCGGCATTTATCCCGATGGCAGCCGGTTGATGCAGGCGACCAATAATTTCACGTTCACAGTCGCGTCGCTTACCGGCGCCAATCTCACCAACGTCAGCCTGACCTTGAACAGCGTCAATGTTTCGGCGCAATTACAGATCGTGACCAATGGCACGCCCGGCACCGCAACCAACCTGAGCCTCACCTATGCCGGGTTACCGCAAAATCGGGCGAACAATACGTATGCCATTGCCGTGGCGGACGCCAACGGCATTCCCAATTCCAGCGCGGGAACCTTCGACACT
>DASYEY010000073.1:0-49902 GCA_036498725.1 Verrucomicrobiia bacterium
TGGGTATGACCGCAACGGCCAAGCGCGACCCCAGCCAGATCATCAAGTTCCGGGCTTCCGGTTATGACTTGCTCAAGACCAATGATTTTGTGAATCGGGATGCCAATTGCACGGATCTTTTTTCGGCCGGCGAAATCGCATCAACCATTGGTGACATGTTGAAATGGGATGCGGCATTGGATTCGGAAAAAATTTTAAAAAATTCCAGCAAGGCGCAAATGTGGACCTCGGCTACATTGAATAGTGGAAGGCCAATCGGTTACGGCTTCGGTTGGTTTTTAGCGACAGTGGACGGTCATAAAAATATCGGGCATCCCGGCAGTACCGATGGTTTTGCCGCCGCCAATGAACGCTTTCCTGATGATGAACTGGAGATTGTTGTGTTGTGCAATTCCGGTGGTGATGGGGTGGCCAAGGACGTAGCCAAGCAGGTCGCCCAATATTATTTTGCCCGGAAAAAATGACGGGATGAGATGGAGTCCGACGGGCCCTCACTTTACTTGATTGTTTTGACGCCAAAAACCTTCGGCTGGTCAAAAAAAGCCACCACAACTCCTTTGGTTGGCAAGGAAAAACGTCCACAACTAATGGTGTTTTTTATCAAAAAAACCGGACTTTCGCATTGTGGAAACCATCAAAATTTTATACATTTTTTGCGTCAATTTTTACCCGGAATCGCACCATAAATTATGTCGAGTATTTCTGATTCGTCTGAAGAAAAAAACGTGTCGGCAGGCAAGATCGCTGATGGCAACTACGATGCTTCCAAGTTGTCCCAGCTCAAAGGACTCGAGGCAGTTCGCAAGAAACCCGGCATGTACATTGGCGGGACGGATGAGCGGGCGTTACACCACTGTGTGAGCGAGGTGCTGGATAATTCCGTAGATGAACATCTGGCCGGTCACTGTTCCCGGATCGAAGTGAATATCCATGTGGATGGTTCCATTTCCATCCGCGACAACGGTCGTGGTATTCCGGTGGACATCAACCAGGAGTCAGGTTTGCCCGGGGTGGAACTGGTTTTGACGACGTTGCATTCCGGCGGCAAATACGGTCAGGGCGGTTACAAATTTTCCGGTGGTACCCATGGCGTCGGCGCCAAGTGCGTGAATGCCGTGAGCGAATGGTTTGAGGTGGAAGTTTCGCGGAACGGCGAAATCTACCACATGGAGTTTGAGCGCGGAAAAACGGTCAAAAAACTCGAAGTCATCGGCAAAGCAAAACACACGGGAACCTTCATCACGTTCTTGCCGGATACGGAAATTTTCCGCGAAACCGTTGAATTCAAGTCTGCCATCATCGAACAGCGTTTGCGCGAGCTCGCGTTTTTAAATTCGGGTTTGGAGATCATTTTCGCCGATGAGCGCGCGGCGAGCGCCGAGCCAGAACGGTTTTTCTACAAGGACGGCGTGGAGGAGTTCGTCAAACAGCTTAATAAGAGCAAGGAACCGTTGCATCCGAAGCCGATTTCGTTCCGCAAGGAGACGAAGGAAAAGCTGGATGACAAAGAAATCGAGGTGCATGTCGAAGTCGTATTGCAATATAACGACAGCTACAACGACCAGGTCTTGTGCTACACGAACACGATCCACAATCCCGACGGCGGGACGCACCTTTCCGGTTTTCGCAGCGCGGTCACCCGCGCGATCAACCAATACGCGAAGTCGAATGAATTGCTGAAGGACAAAGATCCGCAGATCACGGGCGACGATGTGCGCGAAGGTTTGACGGCGGTGATTTCGGTGAAGCACAGCGATCCGAAATTTGAATCGCAGACGAAGGTGAAATTATTGTCGCCGGAAGTCGAGCGCATCACCGGTTCGGTGACTTACGAAGGGCTGATGAATTATTTTGATGCGAATCCGCCCATCGCCAAACGCATTCTTGATAAATCATTGAATGCAGCGCGGGCGCGGGAAGCGGCGCGCAAGGCCCGGGAAGCGGTCCGCAAATCAGCACTGACCGGCGGCGGTTTGCCGGGAAAACTGGCGGATTGTTCCGACCGCGATCCGGTGAACACGGAATTATATATTGTCGAAGGTGATTCCGCCGGTGGCTCGGCCAAGCAGGGCCGTGACCGCAAATTTCAGGCGATCCTGCCGATCCGCGGCAAGCTGATCAACGCCGAGAAGGCGCGCTTGGACAAGGTTTTGCAAAACACGGAAATCCGCACGATGATCACCGCCATCGGTACGGGTATTGGCGATGGTGAAGGCGAAGGGGCCTTCAACCTCGAGCGTTTGCGTTATCACAAGATCATCATTATGACCGACGCTGACGTGGATGGTTCCCACATCCGCACGTTGTTGCTTACGTTCTTTTATCGGCAGATGCCCCAACTCGTGAAGCAGGGGTTTGTGTATATCGCACAACCGCCACTTTACTCGATCACCCGCAAGAAGAAGACGGATTACATTGATGATGATGTGCAATTGAACCGGATTCTGTTGCAGAACGGTGTCGAAGAAGTCCGTTTGAAAAATCTGGCGGATGGCCAGGAATTTTCGACGAAACAACTGGAAGAAATCCTTTCGTTGTTGGAATCGCTCGACAAGCACGCGACGTTCATCAAACGGCTCGGTGGCGATTTTGCGAATTACGTTGAAAAACGCGCGGCTGACGGACTGTTGCCGCAATCCATGGCGAAAGTGCGCGATGGCAACGATGACACCGTTCATTACTTCTTGAACAACGACGAAGTGGAAGCCTTCAAGCTGGCGAACCCGGATCTGTTCGGGACGGAGGCGGAAACCGAACGCAAGAAAGACGGCCCGACCCGGCGCGCGAAGATTTCCGACCTGCATCTGGAAAGCAAAGCCATTGCCGACTTGCTGGAGAAACTTTCCAAGAAGGGGCTGAAGGTAGAACACTACGCCGCCCAGGATCAACCGTTGTTTGAACTGCGGGAAGGTGAAGGCGAGCGCGCCAGTGTCTTACCGCTATTTTCCATCCCGGAAATCTTGAATGCGGTCAAGACCGTCGGCAAGAAAGGCATCCAGATGTATCGCTTCAAGGGGCTGGGAGAAATGGACGCAAAAGAACTGTTCGATACAACAATGGATCCCACGCATCGCAAGTTGCTGCGTATCGAACTCACGGACGCGATCGAAGCCGAAGAAATGTTTGTGCGGCTCATGGGCGATGAAGTTGAGCCCCGCCGCCAATTCATCCAGGACAACGCCTTAAACGTGCGGAACCTGGACGTTTAAAATCCAATAATTTTTTTGAATTAGCATCATGCCAGACGAAACTGAATCCACTCCCAATGTGCCGCAGTCACAACCGCAACCGAGCGGCGGCGCTTACTCGCAGGGCGAAAAAATTTCCAAGATCAATGTCGCGGATGAGATCAAGAACTCGTTTCTTGATTATTCGATGTCCGTGATCATTTCACGCGCGTTACCGGATGTGCGCGACGGCTTGAAGCCATCGCAGCGGCGCATCCTGTATGCGATGCACGAATTGTCCCTGTTCCCCGGACGCAAGCATTACAAGTGCGCGAAAATCTGCGGTGACACGAGCGGCAATTACCATCCGCACGGGGAAGCGGTGATCTATCCGACGCTGGTGCACATGGCACAGCCTTGGGCAATGCGGGAGAAGCTCGTGGATGGCAAAGGCAATTTTGGTTCCATTGAAAACGATCCGCCGGCGGCGATGCGTTATACCGAAGCGCGATTGATGCACTTGGGCGCGGCGCTCATGCAGGACATGGACCGCGACACGGTGGACTTTGTGCCGAACTACGACGAGCGCATGACGGAACCCAAAGTGTTCCCGGCTGCGTTTCCAAATCTCATCGTCAACGGTGGCACGGGTATCGCGGTCGGTATGGCCACGAACATGGCGCCCCATAATTTAGGGGAAGTGATTGACGGCATCTGCGCGCAGATCGACAAGCCCAGTATCACCGTTCCGGAATTGATGAAATATATCAAAGGTCCGGATTTTCCGACCGGCGGCATGGTGTGTGGCGTTGAAGGCATCAAAAATTATTTTGAAACGGGCCGGGGCAGCGTGAAATTGCGCGGGAGCGTTGGCGTGGAGGAGTTGAAAGGCAACCGCGAACAGATCGTGGTCACGGAAATCCCGTTCAACGTCAACCGCGCGGCGCTCGAAGAGCGAATCGCCGAGCTGGTGAACGAAAAAATCATCACGGAAATTTCCGCGCTGCGCAATGAGTCGGATGAAAACACGCGGCTGGTGATCGAATTGAAGCGGGATGCGAATCCCAAAGTCGTCATCAATAATTTGTTCCAGCACACGCAACTGGAAGTGACGTTCAGCGTGAACGCACTGGCGATTGATCATGGCCGCCCGAAGACGCTCAATCTTAAGGAACTCATCCAGTGCTATATCGAGCATCGTCGCGAAGTCATCCTGCGCCGCACACGGTTTGAATTAAGAAAGGCGGAAGAACGTGCTGAATTGCTCGAAGGTTATCTGATTGCGTTGGCAAACCTGGATGAATTTATCCATATCATCCGCAGCAGCAAAAATCGTGATGAAGCACGCATCAAGTTGCTCGCCTTTGAATGGTCACAGGCACAAGTCGAACAATGGGGGATTTTAATCCGCAGCGCAACGCGCGTGGAAAATGGCCGTTACGCGCTGACGGAGCGTCAGGTGGACGCGATCCTGGAATTACGCCTGTATCAATTGACCGGTCTGGAAATCGACAAGGTCGAAGGTGAATACAAGGCGTTGCTCGAAACGATCAAGGATTTGTTGGACATCCTCGCGAAAGAATCGCGCGTGATGACGATCATCAAGACGGAGCTGCGGACGATCCAGGAAAAGCACGCGACGCCGCGCAAGACGCAGATTGTGCCGGATGAAGGCGAGATCGCCATCGAGGATCTGATCACGAACGAAGGGGTTATCATCACCTTGACGCATGGCGGTTTGATCAAGCGCACGGCTGTCAGTTCGTATCGCGCCCAACGTCGCGGCGGCAAGGGCGTCATCGGCATGACCACCAAGGAAGGCGAGACGGAGGAGGACAAGGATTTCGTCGAGTATATGTTCACCGCCAGCACCCATGATTACCTGATGTTCTTCACGAATACCGGGCGCGTGTATGTCGAGCGCGTGCATGAGATTCCCGACATGGGTCGGGCTGCCAAAGGCAAGAGCATCGCAAATCTTTTGGAATTGAAAGCCGAGGAAAAAGTTGCGGCCATGATTCGTATTTTGTCGAAGACAAATGACCGTCGGGAAGACGAAACTTGGAGGCAATCCGGCGAATTATTTTTTACCACGCGGCAGGGCACGGTGAAGAAAACCTCGCTCACTGAATTCTCCAATGTTCGTAAAGGCGGCATTATCGCCATTGGCATCGAAGCGGACGATTCGTTAATTGACGTGAAATTAACCCGTGGCAGCATCGTCGAAAATGACGAAGTCAAAGATCCCGGTGACGATGTGGTGCTTATCACCAAGGAGGGCATGAGCATCCGTTTCCACGAAGCGGATGTCCGTTCGATGGGGCGTGCGGCCGGCGGCGTGCGCGGAATCAGTCTGGAAAGCAACGACGTTGTTGTAGCGGCGGCGATTATTGTTCCCAATGCGAGCTTGCTGGTGGCTGGTGAAAACGGGATTGGCAAGCGCACCGCGTTTGACGAGTACCGCATCCAATCGCGCGGCGGCAAAGGTATCATCACGATGAAAACCGGCGACAAGACCGGCGGCGTAGTGGGCGCACTGACCGTACGTGACACGGATGAGATCATGCTCATCACCGTGGGCGGCCAGATGGTGCGGATCCCGGTGCAAGGCATTCGTGAAGCCGGGCGCAATACCATGGGGGTGAAGCTGGTCAATCTCGATGCCAACGACAAACTGCAGGCGGTCGCCTCCGTCATCAATGAAGACAAAGAAAATTTGGTGAGCGAGGGAGCATAAATATGTCGCAGGCGGGGCTTGATTTTATCAGCCTGATTTAATTTTATATTTCTCCGAATTTTTATGCGCTTGAATAAATTATTGTTTTTGGCTGCGGGAATCATTTTGCCGGGTGGGGTGAGCGCTTGGGCGCAAGACAATGTGGTGACGCAAACCAACATCGTGACTGTGACGGTGACCAATATAGTCACAATCACCAACGTGGTGGCGCCAAAAGTCGAAGTCCTCAAACCGGTCGCAGGCGACAAGATCAAGACGGTGGTCAAATATCCCTGGGACAGTTCGATTTGTGCCGGGCTGACGCTGACGCGCGGCAATAGCGATACCTTGCTGGCAACGGTAAAATTTTTGACCGACAAAAAAACGCCCGTCAACGAATACAGCCTCGGCGCCGACGCGGCCTATGGTTCCGCCAGCGGCGTTGAAAACAATGACACCTATCACGCTTTCGGCCAGTGGAATCATTTGTTTTCTGAAAAATGGTATAGCTACCTGCGGGGGGAAGGTTTGCATGATGGCATTGCCCAGGTGAAATATCGCTTCACGCTCACCTCCGGTCTGGGCTACTACTTCATTAAAGCGACCAACACTACGCTCGCGGTTGAAGTCGGTCCCGGTGTGGTTTGGGAACGTGTGGGAGTGGAAGATAATACCTATGCGACTTTGCGGATTGGCGAACGTTTCGAACATAAATTCTTGCACAATGCGGCACGCGTCTGGGAAACCGCTGAAATCTTGCCGCAGATTGACAAGCCCAGCGATTTCATTGTTAATGCCGAGATCGGTGTCGAGTCGGCACTCTATAAAAATTTGAGCCTCCAGGTGTATTTGGATGATACCTACAACACAGAACCGGCGGCCGGATTTAGACGCAATGACGTGAAGCTCGTCAGCGGTATCACTTATAAATTTTAATCATTCTTTGGCCGGTTAAGCCAGGCGTGGAAATGGGATCCATTTCCACGCTTTTTTATTTGTTTGAACCATTTGCAGGTTGCCTGGTCGAACTCCGGAACTTGGGCGGGTTTTACATTTTTGTTTTATTTTGTTTTATCTGGCTGGAAGAAGTTTTTTCGTTGCAGTGTATCCAACCTTCACGCAAATTCGTCTGCCTCAGGTAAGGCTGTCCGCAATGTAGTTTGGAAAAATCTTGGGAGTCTTGGGAGTCTTGGAAATCGCCGAAATCTTTCGCTCGCGGCGGGTCACAGTTGAACGAGATCATGATGCAAAACAAATCTGCAATTTTTTACGGCGCAAAAAAGTGGCTGCGACCAACAACCGGAGCCGCGCGCTGGATTATTGCAGGTTTTTTGCCGATTCTATTACTGGCTGGTTGTGCGACGGGGAGCACGGTTGAATCGCGCAAGAAAGCGAATCCAGCGGCGTATGCTGCGTTGTCGCCGGACATCAAAGCCTTGGTAGATCAAGGCCGGGTGGCGGTGGGCATGACGCCGGATGCTGTAACCCTGGCTTGGGGACCTCCGGAAGAAGTGTTGCACCGGGGAAATAAAGACGGGGAATTCACAACTTGGGTGTATCGCGGCAGTTATTTGGAAGAAACCCGTTACTGGGTTGGGCGGCGTCAACCCCATCTGGCGTATGACTATCAACCACGGACCTATGCCCAGTCGGAGATCGTTTTTGCCAACGGCGTGGTGGATTCATGGCAGACGCGGTCGCAACCGGGAAATTAAATTTAATTTGGTATAACAATTTATGATGCAAAAAAAGCAAGGTTTTCAGATGGCTTTGAGGTCGGGTCTCGTGGGAGGATCGCTGTTGCTCGCCGGCCTGCCAGTCTTCGCGCAGTCAGCGGTTCTGCATTTGAAGAGCGGTGACCAAATCAGCGGCCAGATCATTTTGGTAGGCACCAACCAGATGATCATTTCCAATGCCTGGGCGGGTTCAATTTCCGTTCCACTGGCCGAAATCGCCCAATGTGATGATGGCAAGCCCGTCATTGCTCATGCCAATGAGCAATTGGCGGGCAACGAAGTCAAGCTGCATCCGTCCGCACCGCTTAAAGTGGCGGTGATTGCGGTGCCATCCATCAAACAGCCGGAAAAACCGAAAGGAAAATGGAACGGCGAAGTGCGGCTTGGCTTGGACACCATCGTCAGCACCACTGATTCGCAGGATTATTCCGGTCATTTGAAACTGACTTATGAACGGCCATATGACACCAGCCCCAAAAAATATTTTCGAAACGTGTTCAACTTGGACGCGGAATATCAAAAAACCGATGGGACTGAATCATCCGACCACGTGTTCGCGAATAACAAGAGTGATTTTGACATCACGGCAAAATCCTACGGATACATGCTGTTTGGCACGGGCTATGATGAGGTTCAAAAGATCAAATACCAATATCAATTGGGGCCGGGCGCCGGCATCCACCTGATCAAACACGACAATTTCGTCCTGAATCTGGAAAGCGGGTTGGATTATCAATACCAAAACCTGGAGGATACCGCCGATTTGAGGACGGTTTCAGTTCGCATGGCCCAGGATTTGACCTGGAAAATTGTGGATAATTTAAAGTTGGTGCAGAACTTCGCTTTGTATCCCGACGCGGAGCATTTTGGTGAATTTCGCAACAGCTTTGAATCCACCCTGAGCTACGGTTTTTGGAAAAACTTGTCACTAAATTTAACCGCGCTGAACGACTATAATACGGAAGCGGCGCCCGGAGTTAACCGGAACCGGTTTGAATTGCGCTCCTCGCTAGGGGTCACTTTCTGATTTTGCAGGAATAATCTTTTCCTCTTCATTGCCGCTACATCTTCTGACGATTATCTACGGTGACAGCCGCTCGATTTTCCATGAATCATCAGCCTGGCGTGTGTAGCTAAAACGGTCGTGCAACCGGCTTGGCCGGCCCTGCCAGAACTCAATCCGTTTCGGGCGCAGGACAAAACCACCCCAATTTGGCGGCGTTGGAATGGCGTGGGGAAATTGCTTTTCCAATGCCTGCCATTTTGTCTCCAGCGTGGCCCGGTCGGGAACAGCCGCGCTCTGGCTGGAAGCCCAGGCGGCGAGCTGGCTGCCGCGCGGGCGTGATTGAAAATATTTTTCAGATTCCGCCCGGTTCGTTTTTTCGAGGGCGCCGGCGATCCCCACCTGACGTTCCAATTCCGGCCAGAAAAAATTCAACGCGGCGTTGGGGTTCTCCGCGAGTTCGCGACCTTTGCGGCTGTCGTAATTGGTGAAGAAAATGAAGCCGCGCTCGTCCAGGCCTTTGAGCAAAACGATGCGCGCGGAAGGCTGGCCATTTTTATCCGCCGTGGCCAGCGTGACGGCGTTCACGTCCAGTTGATTTTTGGCCAGGGCCGTTTCCGCCTGGGCAAACCATTTTTTGAATTGCGCGATCGGGCTGGCTTCCAAGTCGGCATGCCGCAGGCCGCCGAAATTATATTCCCGTCTGAGATCAGCCAGTGACATAGCTTACATCGCGCGAAACGCGGTAAGTCCAAGCACGAGGATGAACGCGGCGAATGCCAGCCGCACGGCGCTGCCGATGCGGACGCGATTTTCATTGGCGGTGGCGAAATTCAAGAAATCGCGCAGGCGCCACGGCGCCACCGTGAACCAGATGCCTGCGAGGATGAGCCCATAAGCCCAGGCTTGGATGACCAAGACAAACGGTGAATCGCCCAGGTGCGGCCGGCCGGCGTCCACCATTAATTTCCCCAAGAGCAGGAAGAGCACCGCCAGCCCGCGCACGGCGAGAAAATCGCGGATGAAAATACAGGAGGCCACGCCGATGGCCGAGAAGCCGACGAGCATGTAGGGTTTGAACACCGCAAAATCCGCAATGGGTTCCACGTTGACATTCCAGACAAACCACGCGGTGCCCAGGAGCATGAGCACGACGCCAGCGGTGAAGTTGCGCGGGAAGCGACGGACCGAGGCCGTAAATTTTTGCGGGTTGGCCAGGCCATAAATCTGCGGCAGCCCCATGCCGACACCCAGTAAAATGGTTAAAAGCGACAGTTTCATTTTTTGAGATTAAACCATGAATACGCCTCAATAGACATAAAGAAAATCCGGGCGTTCACTCCAAAATCGCCGGGTCGCCGTAGAGGGTGAAGGAACCGGTGCGTTCGATTTTCACATCCATCAACTGGCCGCGGTGACGTTCGCTACCGTCGAAGAGCACGATGCGGTTGCAACGAGTGCGGCCGGTATAACGGGCCGCGTTTTTTTTGCTCGGACCTTCGACCAGTATCTGCACCTGCCGACCGATAAACGCGTCGTATTTACGCGCGGCAATGGTATTCACCAAATCCAGCAGACGCTGGTTTCGTTCCTCGCGGATCGCCTGCGGCACCTGGTCAGGCATGTCGGCGGCGGGCGTGTCGCGGCGCGGCGAATATTTGAAAATATAGGCATTGTCGAATTCCACCTCGCGGCAGAGAGACAGCGTCTGTTCAAAATCATCTTCCGTCTCACCGGGAAATCCGACGATGATATCGGTCGTGAGGCCGATGCCGGGTTTGGCGATGCGCAGTTTCTGGATGATGCTGAGAAACCGCTCGCGCGTGTAGCCGCGGTGCATCAATTTCAGCAAGCGGTCACTCCCGCTTTGCAAGGGGATGTGCGCGCTCTCGCACAATTTCGGCAGGCGCGCGTAGGCTTCGGCCAGATCGTCGCCGTAACCTTTCGGGTGGGGCGAAGTAAAACGGATGCGCTCCAGCCCGTCAATTTCGTGAACAGCTTCGAGCAATTGGACAAAGGCTGATTTTCCGTCGCGCGCGGGAATGTCGCGCTTGCCATAGCTGGTCACGATCTGACCGAGCAAGGTGACTTCCTTGACGCCGCGAGCGACGAGTTCGCGGCATTCGGCGATGATGTCGGCGATGGTGCGGCTGCGTTCTTCGCCGCGCGTGTAAGGCACGATGCAAAAGGTGCAGTATTGATTGCAACCTTGCATGATGCTGACGAAGGCGCTGACGGAAGTTTTCGCGCTGCCGTTGAGCAGGTGTTCACGGATGGTCGCCTCGCTTTTTTCCTCGGCGGCAACGTCCACGATTTTTTCACGCCGGCCGGAGATGATTTCGTCCAGATAATCGGCCGTGCGGTGAAATTTTTGCGTGCCGATGACGAGGTCCACGTCCGGCAATTTTTCAATGAGTTCCTGGCCGCGGCTTTGGGCCATGCACCCCATGAAGCCGACAATTTGATTCCGTTTTTCACTGCGCGCGGTGCCGATAAGGTTGCCCATTTTGTTGATGGCCTTTTGCTCGGCAAAATCGCGTACGCTGCACGTGTTCAATAAAACGACATCGGCGGACGATTCGGTCCTGGCGAGCGAATAGCCTTTGGCGACGAGTTGGGCGGCGACAGCTTCGCTGTCGCGCTCATTCATCTGGCAACCGTAAGTCTTGATGAAAACACTGGGCATGATTTCAGCCGAACAACATAGGCTTTTAGCGGTGGCTTGAAAAGATTTAACCATGCCCATTTAACCATACTCACCCTGACCAGAGCCATGTGGACTCGTCTGAATCAAACCTGCTTTATAGAAAAGATACCGGACCTCTGCCGGAGGTTGCCAGTGAAATGGCCCCCTCACCCCGGCCTTCCCCGTTGGGGCGAAGGACAACGATACGCCGCGTACTGGCTATTCGTTCACCCATTTCGTCAACCCAGCGGGTGATCGTTACCAAACGCGGAAATTTTTCCCCGTCGCCCCGCCAAACGGGGAGGGGCGGGCGAGGGGTGCTTTGGTCACGATCATTCGGAGTTTGGGTTCAACTTGGAATTAAACTCTGTGCTCACATTGCCGTCTCTTACCTTAGAGCGGTTCAAGTAATTCTGAGGTCGTTCGGGAAGAAAAGACGGGGAGCGGTCTTTATGGGTTTGGGCGTCGTTTCGGCTCCGTCACAGGGTTGGCAAACCTGCGCCTTCGCGGAAGCCTCGCCTCAACCCATAAATCCTCGCTCCGAACGGCCACTGTATTTCTTGAACCGCTCTAATTAAAAGATTTCTACAGAACAGATCAAACGTTCTGGCAACCGTCTGCCTTGGAATCTCTTTGCGATCAAATTTTGCCCGCTTGCACGCCGTCGCGAAACTTGTATTTTCAACGAGCAGGCAATTAGAGATTAAACGGCATGGAACACGATTCACAAAGCGGCCCGTCCAGAATTTTGCTGATCACGAGCGATGAGGCTCTGACGCGTCGGATTGAGGAATTATTGAAACCAGCCATCGTTACCGTCGCCCTGACGGTGGACGCGAGCCTGGTGATGATTTCAGTGAACCCTTTTCACGCGGTGCTGTTTGACGTGCCACAGGCCGGGGCAGCGGCGTTATTCCAGATCACTTTTCTGACGACCAAGGCCGCGCGCCTTCCCGTGCTGGTGATTGGCCCGGACGATGACGACCAGGGTTTTCTCGCAGAAACAATTTACAGTGGCGCGCAGGAATATCTCGGACGCGGCGAATTGACGCCGCCGACGCTGCATCATGCGATTTATTGCGCCGTGGCGCGGCAGGAGGAACGCATCGGGTTGATGGAGGAGAAGGAAAATTACTACGGTATTTTCGACCATCTGGTCGAAGGCATTTTCCGTACGACGGTGGATGGTCATTATTTATTGGCAAACGTCGCATTGTCGCGGATCTATGGTTACAACTCGCCGGTGGAATTGATGGCGAACATCAAGGACATCGCCAGCAAACTTTATGTCGAGCCCGGCCGACGCGAGGAATTTGTGCGGCTGATGCAGGAAAATGACACGTTAAGCGGGTTTGAATCGCGGATTTTTCGCAAGGACGGGAGCATCATCTGGATCGCGGAAAATTGCCGGGCCGTACGCGACTCGTCAGGGAACGTGCTTTACTACGAAGGCACGGTTGAGGACATCACCCGTCAGCGGCAGATCGAGGAAGCCTTGCGCAGCTCGGAATCCCTGTACCATTCGCTGGTTGAAACGATGCCGCAAAATGTGTTTCGTAAAGACCGGGAAGGCCGGTTTACCTTTGTGAATCGCCAGTTTTGTGAACAATCAAAATGCCAGCCTGAAGACATCCTTGGCAAAACGGATTTTGATCTCTTCCCGAAAGATTTGGCGCAGCAATATCAGCGGGACGATGAGCTAGTTATGACCACCGGCCAGAGCCGGGAGATTATTGAGGAACATCACCGGGCGGGGCAGGAACCCGCGACGGTGCAGGTCGTCAAGACGCCGCTCTACGATCATGCGGGCAAGATCATCGGTTTGCAGGGGATCTTCTGGGATATCACAGAAAAGAAACGGGCGGAGGAAAAAATTCGCAAGACGACCGCCGAGCTCGGCCGCAGCCGCGAAGAATTGCGCGTCAAGAACGCGATCATGGAGGAAAACTTGCGGATGGCCGGCGAAATCCAGATGGCCATGCTGCCGCAGCAATATCCAGTTTTCCCACCAAACAGTGAGCCGGAGCAGAGCGCCTTTCAATTCGTCCACCGCTACCACCCATCGGAGGCGGTCAGCGGCGATTTTTTTGCGGTGTCCAGGATTTCCGCCACGGAAGTGGGGGTCTTTATCTGTGATGTCACCGGTCATGGCGTCCGTGCCGCGCTGGTGACCGCCATGGTGCGCGCGTTGGTCGAAGAACTAAAATCGCTGGCCCGCGAGCCGGGCGAATTTTTGCGCAAGCTCAACTACGATCTTTACAACATCCTTAAAAATACCGGCACGCCGATGCTTACGACGGCGTTTTATCTCGTGGCTGACAGCCGAACGGGCGCATTGCGTTATGCCAATGCCGGCCACCCCAAGCCGTTGATTGTCCGGCGCGCCCAAAAGCAAGTGGAACTGCTGGCCAATGCCTGCGGCCGTGGCCAGCCCGCATTGGGACTGTACGAAGAGCCGATTTATGAAACCAGCACCGCGACCCTGTCCCCCGGCGATTTTTTGATGCTTTTCACTGACGGCCTTTATGAAGTCCAGGGACAAAATGAAGAGCTATATTCACAGCAGCGATTGATGCTGGATGTGAAAACTTTAATCGACCGGCCACCGGCAATTCTCTTTGACGAACTAATCGGATCCATCCGGGCTTTTTCCTTCAACGGCGAATTTGACGACGATGTCTGTCTGGTCGGGATGGATTTTGCAGGCACGAAGACGATGAAATCGTAATCACGGCGAAAGTTTTTCGCGGTGCGACCGATGATCGCGGTTCCAGCGAACCAAGGCTGGGTCGCTGGTGTCTTCAAATAGAAATTCCAATGATCCCCAAAACAACCAAAAGTTCAGTCAGCGAAAAGGCCGACTGAACTTTTGGCGATGAAACTTTCACGCTCCGCTTACGCAGCGGCAAGTTGCTTTTTTGTCAAAGCAGGTTCGGCAAATTGCGCTTTCACTTTGGCAATGGTGTTCTCGACGGACAGACCGTATTTCGCGCGGAGTTCGTCCTGTGTGGTGGCGTGTTCGATGAATTGATCCGGCCAGCCGATCCGCACGACGGGCGTGCTGACGTGTTTTTCGCTGAACAATTCCAGCACGGCCGAACCGTAGCCGCCCATGAGGACATGGTCTTCCAGCGTCACGACCAAATCCGCTTCCTGTCCGTAAGTCTCGTGGGTCACGGCGTCGAGCGGTTTGGTGAAACGCGGGTTGATGACGGCAACGTCGTAACCTTCGGCGGTCAATTGCTGCGCCGCCTTGCGGGCGATGGTGTTCATCGGTCCGAGGCCAAACAGCGCGACTTTCTTTTTGCCGTTGTTCGTAAATTTTTGAACGACCTGCGCCTTGCCGACTTCGATCAATTGCGGTTCCGGTTTCATCGGCACACCTTCCGCCGTGCCACGGGGATAGCGGATGAACGTCGGGTGATTGATGGTTGAAGCGGTGAGCAACATGTCCGCGAGTTCATCTTCGTTGGCCGGAGCCATCGCGACGACGTTGGGAAAGCAGCGCAGATATGAAATATCAAACAAGCCGTGATGCGTCGGGCCGTCATTTGCGGAAAGACCGGCGCGGTCCATGACAAAAATCACCGGCAGATCCTGCAGGCAGACGTCATGATGGATGCAATCGTAGGCGCGTTGCAGGAACGTGGAATAGATCGCCACGACCGGGCGATAACCCATCGTTGCCATGCCGGCGGCAAAAATGACGCCATGCTCTTCTGCAATGCCGACGTCGAAATAGCGTTCGGGCATGGCCTTTTCCAAATGCTTCATGCCGGTGCCGGTGGGCATCGCGGCGGTGAGGCCGACGAGATCCTTATTCTGTTTGCACAGTTTCACCAGGGTCTGGCCCATCACGTCTTGATAAGCGGGCGGCGTGCCCGGTTTGCTCGCTGGCGTCTCGCCGGTTCGGGCATCGTAAGAACCAAGGCCGTGGAATTTTTCCGGATATTTCAACGCGGCTTCAAAGCCTTTGCCTTTTTGCGTCAAAACATGGATGACGATCGGGTGGTCGCACTGTTTGGCGAATTCCAGGGTGCTGATGAGCAACGGCAGGTTGTGGCCGTCAATCGGGCCGAGATAACGCATGCCCATTTCCTCGAACAATACGGGATTACCGAAGCCGCCGCGGCCATCGGCCGTGGCGACATCATTCTGCGTCATGCCCACGCTTAATGCGCCTTTGAAACCTTCTTCCGCCTTGTGTGCAAGCTTGAGCGCGAGCTCACCCTTCGGGAGTTTTTTTACGAAATTTTCAAAATCCTTCGCCAGTTTGTTATAGCTCGGATTGGTGATGAGCTTGTTAAGATAACCGGAAATTGCGCCGACGTTTTTGGCAATGCTCCATTCGTTGTCGTTGAGGATGCCGATGAATTTTTTCGTCGTATGATTGATGTTGTTCATCGCTTCGAACGAAATGCCGTTCGTCAACGCTGCGTCGCCGAAGATACAGACAACCTGTTCATCCGTGCCGCGTTTATCGCGCGCCGCCGCCATGCCGAGGGCGGCGGAAAGGGCGGTGCCCGCGTGACCGGCACCGAAGCAATCATGTTCGCTTTCTGTGCGCAGGGCAAAACCATTCAAGCCGTCGGTCTGGCGGATGGTGCGGAACCGATTTTTGCGGCCCGTCAGCAATTTATGGACATAAACCTGGTGGCTGACGTCC
Organism: Verrucomicrobiia bacterium; assembly: GCA_036498725.1. GTDB lineage: Bacteria > Verrucomicrobiota > Verrucomicrobiia > Limisphaerales > UBA11358 > UBA11358. The sequence goes on from DASYEY010000073.1 coordinate 15,975, forward strand.
CAGACGAGCTTGTCTTTCGGGGTTGAGAAAACTTTGTGCAAGGCAATGGTCAATTCAACCACGCCGAGGTTCGGTCCGAGGTGACCGCCGCCCTTGGCGAGACCGTCAATCAACTCCTGCCGGATTTCTCCGGCGAGTTCCTGAAGTTGCGGAATCGTGAGTTTCTTGACGTGCTCCGGCGCGTCAACCATTTCGAGATAACTACTCATATTATGTTAAAATCAATTTTCAACCACGGACCGCAAACTTTCGTGCCGGCAGCATCGCCGGGGTTCATCCGTGGCCAGAATAAAAATCATTCTTCCGGCAAAGACAGCGGTTTAAATGCCAACTCGCCAGCTGCGTTCTTTTCGAGTTGCTGGATCTTCAATTCCGCCTCGCCCAACTTTTCCTGGCAAACCTTCACCAACTTCGCACCTTCTTCGTATTTGGCCAGCAACGTTTCCAGCGGCAAATCGTCAGCTTCCATCGCTTCGACGACGCCCTCTAGTTTTTGCAACGCCGCTTCAAACGGCAAATCCTTGACGGGATTATTTTGACCCGCGCCTTTGGTGTGGTTCGGCACGCATGAATCATAGGGGAATTGCCCGCGTTCGTCCAGTTCACATTGTGGCTGGTATGGGCTTGCCTGCCTCTGGCGCGAAAACAAGATTGATACAGTAAAATCTGATGAGATTGGTCCAGTTGGTGGCTTTGCCTGCGCTGCGGCCAAAGTTGTCGCCGAGCGTAGCGTCAGGCGGCGAAAAGTGCGCGTTCGATAATCCTGAAAGCTATAAAGTGCCTGCGGTGCAGGCAAAATCAGTCGCAGCGCGACCGATTCCGCCATCGCAATCTGCCAAGGCCATTATGAAAGGCCATGCTCAGGCTTCGCTGGAAGCAGGGTCAGGACGGCTTTCCGCCGCTAAAAAGCTCAAGGCTGTATTTACAGCTGCGACAAGTGCATCCACCCGAACGGTCAGTGCAAAATCCGAGGGCGCTTCCAGGGTGTAGCTTTGGCGCGTCTTATTTTGCAACAACCAAAAGGCTTCCGGCCAGAGCGGGCGCGTGACTGGATCGAGATTGGGACTGATGAGCCCGCGGTCGGCATCCCGGTCTTCGATCACCGGGGCAAGATCAATCGGACAGACGCGGGCAACGGATTCCAACATCGTCCGCGCGGGTGAGGGACGTTGCTCCGGATTCAGTTCATAGAGATAAAAACCATGGGATTCCCAGTCTTCATGGAGACAGAACGTAACGTCAAATTTCGGTTGTTGTTCCAACCAGCGGATATGGGCCGCGACTTCGCTGGATTCGGTCTGGCGATAATCCCGGTTCAAATCTTTGCCATCCGCATTTTCACGTTTATTAAGCGTGAAACCGATGGGATTCAAACAGGGTAATAGAAAAATCTCCGCGTTTTTCGGCCAGCGGTTTTCCTGAAGTAACTTTAAAACAGCCAGCGGTCCGGCGGGTTCATCACCATGGATGCCGGTGGAAATATAAATGCGCGGGGATGGTTGCGAGTCGCGAGTCGCGAGCGAATGCCGATGGAACGCGACTAATGGAAAGCCGCCAATCTTGTGAAAAACGTCCGCCGTCCATCCATGTGCTCCCGCCACGACATCCGCTTGACGCAATACGGCGCGGATATCAATCGTTTCCCCAAAATAGCTGCCCAGATTTTTGCCGAGTTTTTGCACGTGGAAAGGTTCACGCAAAGGCGCGAAGACGCAAAGATTTTTTTACGAAAGGTATCGGCAAAGCTATTTTGTGCACCTTCATATTACATGGCTTTAAGTTTTTTCAAAACCAGCGAAGTGGCGCAGCCAAAGAAATGACGTTTAACTGTAACTTCAAAACCAGCATTTCTAAAATGGTCGGCAATGAATTCACAAGATCCAAAGGCTTCGGTATAAACTCCGAGCATTTTATAACACTCGATATTTTTGAGAAAAATTCGACCGATCAACGGAATAATCGACCCAATATAAAAGTTATATATGCCGCGAAGAAATTTCGCAGTGGGAATGGAAATTTCGAATAAAGAACAACTGCCTTGGGGGCGTAAAATGCGAAACATTTCCTCGGCCAGCCGTTTTGTCTGGTCCGAATCAAAAGTTTTAAGCCCAAATGCCGAAATGATAAAATCCACGGAAGCATCCGGGATATGCATGGCCAATGCGCTTTCACAGCGAATTTCAACCATTTCTATTGATAGTCGTTTCAGGCGCTGCTTTTGGCGGCTGCACATGACTGGCGAAATGTCGACGGAGATGATTCGTCCTTTTGATTTGATGCACCGCCTGAGATGGTTCCAACACTCGCCACTTCCGGCCATGAGATCAGCCACTATCGCTGACTCTTGGATCTTTAAATTACGAACACATTGGGCGCGCCAGACTTCGGAGAAACCAAAAGATGAGACCAGGTTTACAACTTCGTATGACGGTCCCATTTGGTCGAAGAGCTGCGCTATATACTGCTCATCGTAATTTGGCTTCACCACTTTCAGAAATTCAAAACCTTAAGCTGGAACTGTTTCCGTCGCGCAACTTCCTTTTCCACACCCGCAGCCACCTTCTTCCTGGTCGGCAAAATCGTGGCTGTCCCAGTTCGGATCAAGGCCGAGGTCTTTGAGCATCTGCAGATCTTTTTCCACGGGCTGATTCAACGTGGTGAGATAATTGCCGACCATCAGCGCGCTCGCGCCCGCCATGAAGATCATGCTCTGCGCGTCGCGCAGATTCACCGTGCGGCCGCCGGCGATCATGATTTCCTGGCGCGGTAAAATGAAGCGGAAACACGCGATGGTCTTCAGAATTTCCATGACCGGCAGACGTTCATTTTTTTCAAACGGCGTGCCGGGAATCGGGTTCAGGATATTCACCGGCACGACATTCGCGCCGATGGCCTTCAATTCAAAGGCGAGATCACAACGGTCTTCGCGGGTTTCACCCATGCCAATGATGCCGCCGGAGCAGATCTTGATGCCGGCCTTTTTGAGGTAACCGATGGTTTCCAAGCGGTCATCAAACGTATGCGTGGTGCAGGTTTGCGGGAAAAAGCGGCGCGAACTTTCGAGATTATGACCGTAACATTCAAGACCGGCTTCTTTCAAGCGATTGGCAACTTCCTGTTTCTTGATGATGCCGAGCGACGCATCGGGCCGCGTCTTGCCGCCAGCTTTTATCTCACGGATGCGGTCGCACACTTCGTCGAGCATTTTACCTTCGTTCAAACCTTTCCAGGCAGCAACGAGACCAACCGCCGTGACGGCATTTTTATTTGCTTCCTCGGCGGCTTCGACCACCGGTTCCGGATCAATGAATCCGTATTTCGGCGAGCCGGTCTGGTAGAAGGAGGATTGCGCGCAAAAACTGCAATTTTCCGAACACGCACCCGCCTTGGCGTTGACGATGGAGCAGAGATGAATTTTATTGCCCTTGAATTGTTCGCGGATGCGGTTCGACCAGGAGAGCAGGTCAAGGATGTCAGCCGACGATTCGAGGTTGAACAGCCACAGGGCTTCCGCGCGGGAAATCTGTCCGCCGCCCAGGACCCGTGCGCCGAGGGTGGAAATTGTCTGGTGATTATTCACGTCAACCGGTTTCGCTGTCATGGTTGACAGCATAAATCCACCGGTGAAATTACGCAAGTGTTGCGGGCCGTTTAATTTATGTGCGACCGGACTTATCTGTGAGTCACTGCGTCGGTGGCGCGGCGTGTGGCGGATGGATCACGTTCAGATACGCAGCAAGCGAAGCAATCTGGATATCGGTCAGCGGGCCGCCTTGCGAACTGGCGAACGCTGGCATGAGCGAGCCGGGCTTGCCGTAGGTGATCCAAGTGCGCCAGAAGTCCTGGCTGGTCTGCGTACTGATTTTACTCAAATCAGGAACCATGGTGGAACGCAGTTCCGCTTCATGGCAGATGCCGCAGGCGGCCTGAAACAATTGCTGTCCATATTTGCCGGCGAGATTCTTGGAATGGCAGCTGGCGCAATCACCTTTGAAAACTGCCTGACGGTCTATCTTGGCCTTCGCCACTCCTTCTGCCCGTTGGGCGTCGGTCATTTTGATCGCAACGGGCGGCAAGATATTGATTCGCAACGTCAGATCTTTATTTCCCTTATCGGTGGTTACTTTGGCGGTCTTGAAAACGGTGCCGAACTTGCCGGCGAGATTGACATTTAACTTGATGACACCGCTGCTGCCCGCCGGCAGGGTCCAGGGCGTCGGGGGCAATTCCGCCGTGGTGCAACCGCATGAAGGGTGCACGTTCAAGATCGTGACGTTGCCTTTGGTGAGGTTGGTAAAATTAAAAGTGAAGTGCGCAAAGTCCTGATCGGCGGCGGCATCCACAGCTTTCATCAAAGCATCCCAGCCAATCACGCCGTCGGGTAACGGTTCGCCGGAATGCGTGATGTCGGGCACATAAACCGGGGCGCTGGCGACAGCGGATGTTGCGGGGGCTGAAACCGGTGTCGGTGCTGAATTGGTCGGAGCGGTCAGCGCACCCACTGTTTTAGTATCTGCCGGCGGAGTATTTTTGTGCGCGCAGGCGGTGATGAAAACGGCAACGACCAAACCGATGGGAAAAGCACTGCGTAAATTCATGGTTGAAATCTTTAACGACTGGCAATCATTTCGCAAGAATGAACCGCTGTTTCCTCCACCAAATCAATAAAGGTGTTGGTTTCATAGGTGAAAGTGTCAAAGATTTTTACGAAGTCGGCCAGCGGCATTTTAAAAACCCCGTACTCAGTGGCATAGCCATTGATTAAACCTGGTGGATCAACCGGTTTTAATTGATTGGAACGTGGATTAAAGAGGGTGACAGTCCGGGTTTGGGAATCATAGGTGAGAATGCCCAAGGCGTGATTATGCGGAATACCAGCTGGCAGGGGAATGGATAAATTCTGGCTGGTGTGGACACACATCAATTGCTGGTCTTGCGCGAGTTCCGTAAGCAATTCATGCACTCGTTCCAAGCCGTTGGTCGGGTCTTCCCGCATCCAGCGCCCCATGGGCGCTTCGGCAGCTTCGTGGCCGGTCAACAAATTGATGGCCAAGACACAGCGTCCGTTACGGCTGGTCAAATCGATATTGGTGGTCTCAGATTCAATGACGTTCAGTACCGGTTCCACATTGGTTTCAAGACTGAATTGTCGGTAAGCCTTTTCCAGGACGGAAAGCCAGATCCCATGCCGACGCCCTTGATTCCCAGCCAGCATTAGTTCCGTTTCCGTGATTGGGGCAACGGCAATCATTTTCCCGCTGTCAAATTGGAGTTTGTAAGAGCCATCCGATTGGGGCGCGATCATCACCCACAGGGCTTGCGGATTGTGATAAATAAACGTTCCAATTAAGGAGACCAGACAGGAATCACCTAAGCCATCTTGCCGGATCGTCAACAGATTTGGATCGTTCAGGCTGAAGAGGGAATGTTCAAACGCGCCGGTATTCCATGCCCGGCCCAGGAGTTTTTTTTGGACCTGCGAGTTTTTAGCCAGTTTCACCGCATCCGTCAGGGCCAGAACATTGGTGACATCGTATGCTCCATTATCTCCATTATCCGCAATCATTTTGTCGTGAAAAGCCACAGCCACGGCGGATTGGCTATTATGAATTTTAGGATTCTCGATTGCGGCGGATAATTCCAGATAAGTTAGTTTGCCATCGTGGTCCGTGTCCCAGGCGGTGAAAGCGTTGGTGAACAACAGACAGAAGTTGGCGGTTCGTTGTTCTTTGTTAATGGGCGGTTGCGCGTCTGGTCTCGCTTCACAAAGCCAGACACCAGCGCTCGAAATCAATGCCAAAAGCAAAAAGAAAAATCTGCGCACAGGACAAAATAGTGCGCCACACTTAACGGTAACGTCAAGTCTTTAGGTGAAGGCAAAATTTGCCTCTGTACCGGCTTTAAATGGTGGCCGGTTTGTCGGTTTCATAAGTAATGCCGCCGTAGATTTCTATGAACTCAGCGAGCGGCACCTGAAACACTCCATGCTCGGTCGGGTAGCCATTGACCAATCCGGGCGGGCCGGCTGGTTTGACGTGATTACCCCAGGGATTAAAAACCGTCACGACCCGGTTGGCTGGATTGTATCCGAGAACACCAAACGCGTGACCATGCGCAATGCCTTTCGGCAACTCTTTGGTTTTACCGGTTCCGACGGAGATTAATCTGTGTTCATAAGACAATTTAGCCAACAGCACATGGGCTTTTTCCAGCCCATTCGTTGGGTCCTCTTTCACCCAGCGGGCGAGGGGAGCGCCGGCGGTCTTGTGACCGGTCAATAATTTGATGACCGGGCCGCTGGTGCCGCCGTGGCCGATAAAATCCGTCGCCACCGCGTCGTCGGCTTCAATTTCCTTGCCGGTCTTTTTCTGTTTCGCTTCCAGGTCAATCCGCGCGTAAGCCTTTTCCAAAACGGAAAGCCACACGCCGTGGTCGCGGCCTTCCCCGGCGCCCATGATCAATTCCGCGTCCGTCATGGGCGCCACAGCCACCAGCCGGCCGTTGCCGAAATGGATTTGGTAACTGCCATCTGCCAGCGGCGCGATCATCGTTCGAAATGCCATCGGATGTTGATAAACAAAGGTGCCGATCACCGAGATCAGGTAGCAATCGCCGATGCCGCCTTGATGGATGGTCAACAGGTTCGGATCGTTCGGGGTAAAAAGGGTGTGATTGATGGCTACGATATGCCCGGCTTTGCCAGAGATATTTTTTTGCGTGGCTGGATCGTCGGCCAGAGCCAACATGTCGGGCAAGGTCAAAACGCCCGCCGTATCGCTGTCCGGTTTGACCAACCGCCGGTGGAGATAGACGGCGATGGCTGATTCGCCGCCATGGATTTGCGGGCTTTCAATGACCGCGTTCAACTCCTTGATGTCGAGCTTGCCATCATGGTTGCTGTCCCAAACGGTGAAAAGATTGGTGAATAATTGCTCGAACTCCGCCGTTTTCTGCGCCGGATCCACCTTGGACTTGGCCTTCGGTTTGGCGTAACCAACTCCGATGCTCACGCCTGAAATCAGGGCTAAAAATAAAAGGAGAAAACGGCGCATGAATTAAATCATGCGCCGTACCTGCTCATGGCGTCAAGCAAATGGCGTGTGACAAAAGGGCTGCCAATTCACAACCGGTTCAGCGCACTCAATACCGCCTTGATGGAGGCGAGTTCGATGTTCGTGTCCACGCCAGCGCCCCAACGCGATTTACCATCGGCCGTTTTGATCTGGATATAAGCGATTGCGGCCGCCGTTTCGCCGCTGCTCAATGCGTGTTCCGCGTAGTTTGAAATCTCAAATTTTGGAACGCCAACCTGCGTTAGGCCGTGAACCAGGGCTGCCAGCGGGCCGTTGCCTTCGCCTTTGAACTCAGCCGGCTTGCCTGACTGCAACAATTTTGCATCGCATTTCACGACGCCATTTTTGCTTTCCGTCTCAAAACTCTTGAGTGACCACGGTGAATTTTTTTCAACGTATTCGCTCCAGAACATCGTTTTCAATTCCGTGCCCGTCACTTCACGGCCAAGCTTGTCCACGGCGTCATTCGCGATCGGCCCGAACTCACGTTGCATGTCCTTGGGCAGCGCAATGCCAAATTCGCTTTCGAGCAAGTAAGCGACGCCGCCCTTGCCGGATTGGGAGTTGACCCGGATGACTTCGCGATATTCGCGGCCAATATCCGCCGGATCAATGGTGAGATAGGGGACATCCCAATGTTCCCGCTTTTTGCCTTCCCATTCCGTGAGACCCTTTTTGATCGCGTCCTGATGCGAGCCGCTGAACGCGGTGAAAACCAATTCGCCCGCATACGGCTGGCGTGGCGGCACGGTCAAACCGGTGCAACGTTCGTACACTTCCCGAATTTTTCCGAGATCGGAGAAATCCAACTTGGGATCAATGCCGTGCATGTAGAGATTCAACGCCACGGTGACGACATCCAGATTACCAGTGCGTTCACCGTTGCCAAATAAAGTTCCCTCCACGCGATCCGCGCCGGCGAGCAAGCCAAGTTCCGTTGCGGCTACCCCGGTCGAACGGTCATTGTGGGTGTGCAACGAAATGATGAGCGAATCGCGGTTCTTGATATTGCGGCACATCCACTCGATCTGATCCGCGTAAACATTCGGCATCGCGACTTCGACCGTGTCCGGCAAGTTCAAGATCATTTTGTGTTCCGGGGTCGGCTGCCACACATCCATGACGGCTTCGGAAATCTCCTTGGCGAACTCGACTTCCGTCATGCTGAAACTTTCCGGCGAATATTGGAGCATCACTTCCGTACCTTGCAAACGCGGCAAACGTTCTTTGATCCACTTCGCCCCCTGTACGGCGATGGCTTTGATCTCGTCCTTCGATTTACCGAACACGACGCGCCGTTGCGCGGGTGACGTGGAGTTGTACAAATGGATGATAACCTTTTTTGCGCCAATTAGTGACTCAACTGTGCGTTCGATCAAATCTTCCCGCGCTTGTACGAGCACCTGCAACCAAACATCATCCGGGGTATGGCCTTTCTCGATGAGCAACCGGTTAAATGCGAACTCCGTGTTCGATGCGGAAGGAAAGCCAACTTCAATTTCCTTGAAGCCGGTCTTCACGAGCGCCTGGAATAATTCCAATTTCTGTGAGACGTTCATGGGCACGGCGAGTGCCTGGTTGCCATCGCGCAAGTCTACACTGCACCAGCGGGGCGCGTGCGTGAGGGTGCGTGCCGGCCATTGGCGGTCAGGCAAGCTGGGCGCATGTTGAAACGGACGGTATTTTGATGACGGATTTTGCATGGTCGTTTGACTTTCTAAGTATTGCCGTCCGGCGATGAAGTTAAAACAAAAAACCCACCGCCGTCTGGCAGTGGGTTTTGGTTAAATCTTGGTCACGAATCAAAACCCAGCCGCCGCGCTGGTCAGCAGCGCGTTCGTAAGCAGCAGGTTCAAGTTTTGATTCACAGGGATAAGTTAACGGGGCGAATGATTTTGGTCAAATGGATTCAGCGTGAGTGCGTGTCTGAATAGTCCCTTTCCTCCTCATCGTCATCCTCGTCCTCGAATTTTCACCATCTGGCGAGGATGAGGACGATGACGAGCACGATATTTAAGGCAGCCCTATTTTCAGGCAGTCTCTTGAGTATTTCATCCAATAAACGCCGCATGCACCGCGCGCGTCGCAGCTTCGCCCTTGGCCAGATCAATCGTCACGGAAATCTTGATTTCACTCGTGGAGATCATGCCGATGTTCACGCCTTCCTTGGCGAGCACATCAAACATTTTACCGGCAACGCCCGTGTGCGATTTCATGCCGACGCCGACGATGGACAATTTGCCGATCTTTTCATCGGTCAATACTTCATTGAAGCCAAGCTCCTTTTTCAAGCCGTCAATGACCTTCTGCGCCTTGAGCAGGTCCGGTTTGTCGGTGGTGAAGGAAATGTCCGTCTGTGGTGTGCCAGTGCCGTGACTGATATTCTGGACGATCATGTCCACGTTCACGGTCGCATCGCCGAGTGCCTTGAACACCCGCGCAGCCACGCCGGGTTTATCGGGTACGGCGACGAGCGTGAGTTTGGCTTGGTTTTTATCGAGTGCCACGCCGCGCACGACGACGTCTTCCATGCTTTTCGTTTCTTCTTTCACAATCGTTCCGGGGTTTTCGTTTAGGCTGGAGCGGACTTCAAATATGACTCCAAATTTTTTAGCAAATTCAACCGAGCGGCTTTGCATCACTTTCGCACCGAGGCTCGCCAGTTCTAACATTTCGTCGTAGGAAATTTCCGGCAGCTTTCTCGCCGTCGGCACAATGCGCGGATCGGCCGTATAAACGCCGTCCACATCCGTATAAATCTGGCACAAATCGGCTTTGAGTGCGGCGGCCAGGGCAATCGCCGTGAGATCAGAACCGCCACGGCCCAGCGTAGTGATTTGGCCTTCGCGGGTTTCGCCTTGGAACCCGGCGACAATGACCACGTTGCCTTGGTCCAGCAGTTCGTGGACTTTCTTCGGCGTGATATTATGGATTTTCGCCTTGGTATGGACGCCATCGGTGACGATGCCCGCCTGCGCGCCGGTCAAAGAAACAGCTTTGATACCGAGGCCATGTAGGGCAATGGCCGTGAGGGCGATGGTTTGCTGTTCACCGGTTGCAAGCAACATGTCCATCTCGCGTTCGCTCGGCAAAGGCATGATTTCCTTCGCCAGTTTGATGAGATTATCCGTGACTCCGCTCATCGCCGAGACGACGACGACGATCTGGTCGCCCTGGGCGTGGTATTTGGCCACGCGCGTAGCAACGTTTCTGATGCGGTCGGTGTTTCCCACCGAAGTGCCGCCAAATTTTTGAACGATCAATGCCATACAAATTCCAAAGAGCTACGCCGACAAAATTCCCGGAAAAGCTCAAAACGGAACGGAAGCATAGTCAGATGTGGGGCGTTTGAAAAGTGAAGAGTTTGGAAGGTAAAGCGAAGCCGGGCAAAAAGTAACAATTAGTGCGGTTCGGCCTAAATGACCTTACATACTCGTAGCCATCTTGGACTGCGGCGGGAAGCGCAGCGCCACGCCGAATTCACCCGGGCGAAAATTTTCGAAGCAAGATTGATTGCCGTGCGCACGAAAGCGGTGTCGCCGCTACCGCTTTGCCACCGCACTCCAAGATCTCACCAATCTGGCGACACCTCAAAATCATCCGGTACTTTTATCTGGCTGGTTTGAAATTGATAAATCGTTTTGATTTGTGTGGGTGTGGCCGTTCGTTCAAACCAACGAGCCGAACCCCATGGATATTGATTCGCAACGGCAACCAAACCATGTTTTACCGGATTCTGATGAACGTAGTTGAGCCGCGCCAAATATGATTTTTCGTAAGTGAGCCGCGTCTCGCGATAGTTATGCCAGATTTTGCGGGCTGGAGTCTTATCGAGTTTGTTCAGCCATTTGGCAGTTTTCTCATGCAACTGCCTGAGCATTTGTGACAGGTTTTCCGCCGTCCCGTTATTCACCGGAGAATGGGCGATAAAGTGGTAATGGTTGGAGAAAACTGCCCAGGCTTCCAATTGCCAGCCGGCGTCTGCAGCAACTTTAAGCAAGCCCCGTTGCAAGACCGCCAGTCGACCTTTGCCTCTGAAGTGATGTTCCCGTAAATAAGTACTCGCGGTAACAAAATAGGTTCTGCGGTTAGTGAGGCGATGCTCTGGTGCATGTGGCCAAGAAGGCTTTTCAACCGGCATGACGTAACTGTGGCAATTTCAAATTAAAGTGGCAAGCCAACGGCCATCTTGGACTGCGGTGGCAGAGCGGTAGCGGCGACACCGCTTTCGCACGCACCAGGTTTGCTCTTGATCCAAAACATTTCGTCCGCATAAAAGCGGCATGGCGCTGTGCTTCCCGCTGCAATCCATGATACCTTACGCTGAGCTATACTGTCGGACGAGTTTTGAGACTACAGTTTTATTTAAAATGTTATGACGTACTGGCATCGCATTCTACCAACTATTTATGCTGGGCAATCAAATACGCCTTGAACGTGTCGTAATCTGCGCCCATCCGGTCGAAATCCTCTGGCAACCGCAGGGAGGCCAGCATGTTGGTTGGCACGTCCGGTTCCCAACCCACGACTTTCTGAACTTCGATCGGGAACTTGGCCGGGTTGGCAGTTTCAACGATGACCGCCGGCGAATTGCCCAGCGGCTCAACGGCATTCCAATCTTGAAAACCCTGCCACGCGACGGATCCGTGCGGTTCCAGCAGCAGTTGAAAATTGTCCCAGACTTCGCGCACGCCGGCGACCGTGCGTTCGTCGGAAATGGACGTGGAGAATACCTCCCGGCGCATCGCCTCCAGGTCAGGCATTCGGTTGATCTTGCCGGTTTCATCCATTTGCCCGCCGTAAACCGCCACCAGCCGTGCCAGATTACTCGGATGACCGACATTCATCGCATTGGAAAGCGAGTTGCGGGACGGTGAAATTTTTTCGTAGTGGCCGGTCGCCAGGAATTTAGGGAACGCATCGTTGTCATTGACGGACGCGATGATCTTTTTTACCGGCAAACCCATTTCGCGCGCAACCACCGCACCCATCATGTCGCCGAAGTTGCCACTGGGGATCGAGAAAACGACCGGTTCCCCGGACTGGGCCACGCGCGACGCGGCGTAGAAATAATAAACGCTCTGCGGCAGGAGGCGGCCGATGTTGATGGAATTGGCCGAGGACAACGAGATGTGCGACAGATCGGGGTCGGCAAAAGCCCGCTTCACCATCGCCTGGCAGTCGTCAAACTTCCCGTCAACGGCCACCGTGCGGACATTGTCCTTGAGCGTGGTCATCAATTTGCGCTGGCTTTCGCTCACCTCGGCCATGGGAAACAGCACGATGACCCGCACGCCGGGAATCTTGTGGAAGGCATGGGCCACCGCCGCGCCGGTATCCCCGCTGGTCGCCGTCAGGATGGTCACCTGGCGGTTGTCCTCGCGCAAAAAACGCCCGAACATCCGCGCCATCATCTGCGCGGCAAAATCCTTGAACGACGCCGTCGGACCTTGATCCAAACGCATCAAAAAAAGGCGGACACTGATGATCTCCAACGGCACGGGAAAATTGTAAGCCGAGTGGCACATCGCCGCCAGTTCGTTGCGTGGAATGATGCCTTCGGTGAATTTCGACAACACGCGAAAAGCGATTTCGTGATACGGCAGCTTGGCGAACGCGGCGATTTCAGCCGGGGTCAGGGTCGGAAATTTTTCCGGCAGATAAAGCCCGCGATCGGGCGCGAGCCCTTGCAGAAAGGCCTCACGCAGATTAACTGCGGGCGATTGTCCGTTGGTGCTTCGAAATAGTAGGGGCATAAAATCAAATCAGGTGTCGCGCGAAGAACGCGAAGGTTGCGAAGGGGGAAAGAAATTTTTCCCTTCCAAGCCGTTAACAATGCGGCTGATGCCGTTTTTCAAATGGTTTTCGTTGAAATTGATCAGATATCCCAATTTCAAAGGGATAAGCTTTAAATAATTGGTGGTAATCTTTTTAAATAAAGGCGTCACGGCTTCAACCGATTTGAGTTCAACTAAAACTTTGCGTTCAATAATCAAGTCAGCACGAAAACCAACTTCCAATTGTTCGTTTTCATAAGTGACAGCAACTGGAACTTGTTTCTCGACGTACAATCCACGGTTCTTTAATTCGATGGCCATGGCCGCTTCGTAAACCGATTCGAGCAACCCGGGACCAAGTGTTGTATGGATTTTGAATGCAGAATCAAGAATTGCCTTTCCGATTTCTTCTTCATTCAAACTGGTTGGTTTCTGGTTCAAGTTTTTCCTTCGCCGCCTTCGCGTTCTTCGCGCGACACTGCCGGCTCCTTTTCACTCAAAAGTTTCCACGCGGATCATCACCGGCGTGCCTTTGACGATGGGCAGTTTGGCAATTTTTGCCAGGGCCTTCAAGGTCGCGCCGTTGGTGGCATAATGCAGCATGAAAATTAGCGGCACAAACTCTCCGGTGTGGCCTTCCGGCTGCATGATGGATGAAATGCCAATGTTCGCTTCGCCAAAAATCTTGGTGACTTTCGCTAGCACGCCCGGTTTATCCAGCACATTGAATCGTACGAAATATTGGGAAACGGTCTCTTCGATCGGTGCCACTGTTCCGGCGTATTCATGCGGCACGAACGGCGGCAGACGATGTTTCGTGCCGAATTTCAGATCCAGTGCTGCATCCGCAAGATCGCTTAGTACAGCGCTGGCGGTGGCGTCCTTGCCCGCGCCGCGCCCGTAGAAAAGCGCATCGCCCACCACATCGCCGCGCACAAACACGGCGTTAAAGGCATAGTTCACGCTGGCCAGAACGTGGGTGTTCGGGATCAGGGTCGGATACACCGAGACCTGCACGGCGCATTTATGCTTGGGGCCGCAGATCGGCTTGACGATGCCCAGCAACTTGATCGTATAACCGAGTTTTTCGGCGAACTTGATGTCGAGCGCGGAAATATGGCGGATGCCCTCGACGTGAACTCTTTTCGGGTTCACCCAAAAACCGTGCGCGAGCGAAGCGAGAATGCCGGTCTTATGCGCGGCATCGTGGCCGTCAATGTCGAGGTCCGGCGGTGTTTCGGCATAGCCCAACTTTTGCGCGTCGGCGAGCACTTCGGCAAAATCGGCGCCTTCGAGCTTCATGCGCGTCAAAATGTAATTGCAGGTGCCGTTGACGATGCCATACAGCGCCGTGATGCGATTGCCGACAAAACCTTCCCGCAACGATTTGATGATGGGAATACCGCCGGCGACACTGGCTTCGTAATAAAGATTGGTGCCAAATTTTTTGGCGGCGGCAAACAGTTCCTCGCCGTGTGCGGAGAGCAAAGCCTTGTTGGCGGTGACGACCGGTTTGCCGAGTTTCAATGCGGCGAGGACGATTTCGCGCGCGGTGGTCGTGCCGCCGATCAGTTCAGTGACCAGGTTGACTTCAGGATCACAAACGACTTCACGCCAGTCGGTCGTGAGCAACGCGCGCGGGATTTTGGCCGCGCGATTTTTTTTGAGGTCGCGTACGGCGACACGGGAAATGTTGAGGCGGATGCCCAGCCGCGACGACATAAGCGCGCCATTGCGTTCAAGCGCGTCAAAAACCCCGCTGCCTACGGTTCCACCGCCAATGATTCCAAGATTTACCTGCTGCATTGCGCGCGCAGCTTGCCGCGAAAAAGGGCAGGGGACAATCCAATTTTGGCGGATTTAAGCCAGTTGCCCGGCCAGCCCATTGGCAATTTCCTGCAACGCATTGATCTCCGCCGCCGAATATTCGTGCTCGCGCCGCGTGCCAATGCCGAATGTGCCGACGAGTTCGCCTTTGAACTTCACGGGTACGCAGAGGGCGCCACCGACCCCGGTTTGCCGGGCAGCCGGCTTGGCGACGCCGCTGGTATCGGTCTGTAAATTGCAGATCGTGACCGGTAAACTTTTTTGGGCACACTCGCCAGCGATGCCTTTGCCGACGGGAATGGTTTGGACGACGCCCAGGATTTGTGGCGGCAAACCAACCTGCGCGACGAGGTGAAGTAATTGCGCCTCCGCCTCCAGCCGATGAATCGTGCCCGTTTCAGAATTAAATTTTGCCAGCGTGTCGCGCAAAATGTTTTCCAGGTCAGATGTATTCATGATGCTTTTTCGTCGTTTCCGCCACGATAATGCAGCACCTTCACTTTTTCCAAGGTAACGAGTCCGCCGCCGATCATTTTTTCCAGCGTCGGGAGAAAGGAATTTATTTTTTCTTCACTATCCACGACTTCGATGACGAGCGGTAAATCGTCGGAAAGGCGCAATACTTTCGTTGTGTGCAAGCGGCTGGATCGGCCGAAGCCCATGGGCCCGCGTAGTACCGTCGCTCCGGCGAGTTGTGCTTCCCGGGCGGCCAGGACGATGGCTTCATAAAGTGGTTTATGTTCCCAGCGGTCGCTTTCACCGAGAAAAATACGGAGGCAGAGGGCGTCAGTCGGGGGTTGCATATTAATGACCTTTCATGGAGTTCAGGGTGGCGCCGAGCAGGTAGCCGAGCCAGACGGCAATCAGGCAGAGAGCCATGGACAGGAGGATATTGGCACCAGCATAAAACCATTCACCCTCCTGCAAACGCTTCAGCGTCTCCAGGCTAAAGGAAGAAAATGTGGTGAACCCGCCGCAGATGCCAACCATGAAAAATGGCCGGAAACCGGGGGCAGCCACCAGGCGGCTGTCGCTTCCCGTCATGGCGGCAAAAAAGCCGATGATGAATGAGCCGAAAATATTGATGAGCAGGGTACCCAGGGGAAAAGTTCCGGGATAATGATGGCTGACCAGGCCGGAAACCCAGTAACGGCCCATGCTGCCAATGGCGCCGCCGAGTGCCACCCAAAGATATGCGATGTTCATAATAATTGCGCGAATCCAGTCGTAGGAGTCATCAGCGCTGAACATCAGGCGGTTTTCCCTTTGGGACGGCAAACTCCATTGCCGTGAATTTCTTTAACGCATTGGCCGTGCCGGTGCAATCAAGATTTCTGACCGGGAAAAGTTCGTCAGGGACCGATCAGCACGCGGTAAAAGCGTTGCTGGTTGGTCGCATGGGGGTCAGTGATGAGCAAGGAACCGTTGGTCGCGTTGTTGGTGGTGAACAATGAAGTCCAACTGGTGTTGGCCAGGTTCGTGGACATTTGCAACGTATAATTCTGGTTGGATGCGCCATTTAGCTGGAATTGAAATTGTGTGCCGGAAATTTTCGCCGTCGCCCCAAGGCTGGGCTGGGGATTGATGGTGATGGAAAGCACCTTGTTCGTCACGCTGGAATTCCCGTCCGCCACCTGCACTTTGAACGTGGATGTTTTATTGGTCGTTGGCGTGCCGGAAATGAGGCCGTTAAAGTTATTCAAGGATAATCCGGCGGGCAGGCTGGCGGAGCCGAGGGCGAGCGTCCAGTTGTAAGGTGTTTGTCCGCCGGTCGCACCTAACTGCGCGCTGTAAGCCACACCGATGGTGCCGGCCGGTAGTGCGGTATTGGTGATGACGAGCGCAGGCAGCGGAGGATTCACAACATACACCGTCAAGGTTTCAGCTGCCGTATTATTTGCGTTATCGGTCACTTCCACGTCAAACGCATAAGAGCCGACGGTGGTTGCCGGTGTGCCCGAGAGAACACCGCCGGCTGACAACGCCAGGTTTGCCGGTGGGTCGGCGGAGTAATCCGGGATGGACCAGCTATAGGGCGGCACACCGCCAAGCGCCTGTATGGTCTGGCTGAAAAACAAAGTGTTGGTGACGGTGAATGTTGACGATGTGTTGACTTGCAAAGCGCCGGCAACGATGAAAATCGAGAATGACTTGTTCGTAGAATTGCCGCTGCCGTCGTGCAAGTGGACGGAAAAGTTATAAGTTCCGCCCACGCCAGGATTGCCCTGAAGTTCGCCGTTGGCATGCAAGGACATACCCGGTGGCAAATCCGATGGATCGTTGACCGCCCAGGTCAGGTTGGTGTCGCAACTGCCTGCGCCCTGAAAGAAAAAGTCATAAAAAGAATTCACCTGTCCGTTTGTCAGGCTGGCCGTGTTGATTTGGACGGTGCAGGCGGCGAGGTTGAGCGAGAATGATTGGTTGGCGGACGCCCCGCTGCCGTCGCTCACATGGACGGAGAAATTATAGGTGCCACCGGCGGTGGGTGTGCCGTTCAGGGCGCCGCTCGAATAGAGCATCAAACCCGGCGGCAAATCGGCCGGATCATTCACCGACCAGTTGAAATTGCCGTTGCAACTTTCTGCCTCAAATTGAACCGAATAATAAGAGCCGGATTGCCCGCCATTCAAGGGGGACGGGGTGATGATCTGGATGCCACCGCAGGGTTGGATCACGAAATTAGCCGTGCCGTCATTACCGGCGATGACCACATTGGTATTGTTGGGGCACTGGTAATTGCCATTGCCCAGAGTATTATCCAAACTTGCATCACCACCCTGGCACGAGACGCTGACGCTCCAATTACCATTCGCCACGTCCAGGGAATAATTGCCATTGTCGTCGGTGTCCGCGTTGACAAAAAAATCAACCCCGCTGATGTTCGCGTAAGCTGACACGGCTACACCAGAGACATTCGCGCCTTGATACTGGACGTTGCCCGTAATGTGGCTGGTGGCCAGTAACACGGTGAAATTTTGCCGGCTGGCTTGCCCGACCGGAAGATTGGTGCCGCCATTTTGGTTGAAAGCTGGTTGGGAAAAAATGTAGGTCGTCGGATTGCTGCCGGCAGTCTGTAGCTGCCACGGGTCATCGCTGCCCAGGCCGCCCAATACGGCGACGTAGTAATTTCCATTTGTATCTGAGTAGCCATCCACGCTATACAGGCCATTATTATCGGTGGCTCCAATGTCAATGTTCGTCAGCGGATTGCCGGAACTATCCACCACGCGCCCATAGAAAAGCGCCGTGGCCTTGGGGTAAGCCAAGGTTACTCCCGTCGTGCCGGCGTTGACATTGGTGCCGTTATTTGATCCCACATAGCCGTGAATGATCAGCCCCGAATCATCGCTGCCAAGGTTCCATTGGCCGGACGGGACACGTCCGGTGAAATTACCATTGGTGTCGGTAAAACAAGCGGCGATCGAGCCGCTATCCGACGACAAAGCTACAAAAATGCCAGGCAAACCCGTGTTGCTGGTTGCATCCACATATCGCCCCGTGATGCTTTGCGTCGCGTTCGTCAGCACCAGATCCGTATTGATGGTGGCGCTGCTGCTCAGGATCAACTGTGGTGACGTGGAGTAATTTGCCACAAAATTGCTTCTGAATGCCAATGGCGTGTAAGTGCCGGCTGGTAATTGAATGGTATAGCTCCCGGAATTATTTGCGACCGCGCCGCCCACCGGGGTGCCTGGCCCGTCATGACTGCCACTGCGGGGTGGAGGAAACAAAATGATGACCGCGTTCGGCACATTCGTCCCGCTATTGACCACGGTACCGGTGATTTTTTGTGCAAACGGAAAATTGGTGACGCTGAAAAGATTGGTCACCGGCGCAAAATTACCCGAGGGACTGGAAAGTTTGTACAAATAATTCCCGATGAGGTTCTGGACGAAATCGCCGCCCTGAAAATTCAACGTCGCCGTGATGTTGCCGGTCGTGGAGTTTAAATCGCCAGGCACGTTGAAGTTGGTCACGCCGCCGATCACGAAATTCGCGCCGTCCTGAAGCGTGAATTGCTGCACCAGATAATCGCTCGCATCAATCACGCCGTTTGTGTTCAGATCGAGGAATTTTTGCACAACGACCGTTTCGCCATTGGTCAGGCCGCCGACCGACAGCGAAATGGTGCCGTTATAGGTATTGCTCACCGTGGCAGGTGTGAGGCTGAAAGTGGCGGCAAGAATGTTTTGCGCGGCGAGCAGGCCAAAAACAAGCAGCCAGCGGTTTATTTTTAAAAGGGAAGTCGCTGACGATGTCTGGGTTTTCATAACCGGTTTAATGTTCTGATCACACCTCGCCCGGACGATGCTTCTGATTTAACTATACCATTTTTACGCCTGCCCGTTCTGATGTGCAATCTAAAACTGGGGCACAGCGTCTCAATGGCCGGGCAAAGTTACCGCTTTGCCCATTTTGCCCGTTTGGGAACTTTACTGCAATTTTCCTGGTTACATCCGTCTTCATCTGTGTCCATCCGTGGTTGAAAAATCTTTCCGCTTTGTAACTTGGTTGCGGGGTGGTTTAATTTGTGGAAATTCGTACGATTCGCGCCGGTTATTCTCCTTCCCGGCCTGCGCGCGACGCCAGAAATAAGCGACAACCGGACGCAACGCTGCCTTGACTCGCCTTGCCCACGTTTTATCATGTGCGCCTAAAATTTTATGACAAAAATCCAAAATATCGAAGCGCGCGAAATCCTTGATTCACGCGGCAATCCAACTGTCGAAGTGGACGTGATTCTTGAATCCGGCGCGGCTGGCCGTGCCGCTGTTCCCAGCGGTGCCAGCACAGGTGAACACGAAGCCATCGAACTCCGCGACGGCGACAAGAAACGTTTCCTCGGCAAGGGCGTCCAAAAGGCCGTCAAAAACGTTACCGACAAAATCCTGCCGGAACTCGTCGGTCTCGATTCGCTCGACCAATTGACGATTGACCGCACGATGCTCGAATTGGATGGCACGGAAACCAAATCCAAGCTGGGTGCGAACGCCATTCTCGCCGTCTCGCTCGCCAATGCCAAAGCTGCCTCCGCCGCGCTCGGCCAGCCGTTGTTCAAATATCTCGGCGGACCCAACGCCAAAGTATTGCCGGTGCCGATGGCAAATGTCATCAACGGTGGCGCACATTCCGATGCCCCGATCGATTTCCAGGAGTTCATGATCCAGCCGCACGGCTTTGAAACCTTCAGCCAGGGCTTGCAGGCGATCACGGAAATTTTCCATTCACTCAAATCCGTGTTGAAGAAAAAAGGTTTGTCCACCGCGGTTGGTGATGAAGGTGGTTTCGCCCCAAAACTTGAAAGCGCCGAAGCTGCACTCGATGCCATCGCGGCCGCTGTGAAAGATGCCGGTTACAAATTGGGCAAGGACATCTTCCTCGCGCTTGACGTCGCTGCGTCCGAATTTTACACCGGCAATGAAACGTACGTGTTCAAGAAAAGCTCCGGCCAGAAATTGTCCGGCGATGAAATGGTTGAGTTCTACGCCAAATTGTGCGCGAAATATCCGATCGTTTCCATTGAAGACGGTTGCGCCGAAGGCGATTGGAAAACGTGGAAGAAATTGACCGATAAACTCGGCGCCACCACGCAACTCGTCGGTGACGATTTGTTCGTGACCAATGTGAAGTTTCTGCAAAAGGGCATTGATACCGGCACGGCGAATTCCATTCTCGTGAAAGTGAACCAGATCGGTTCGCTCACGGAAACGCTCGACGCCGTTTCCCTCGCGCAGAACAACGGCTACACCGCCGTCCTCTCGCATCGCTCCGGCGAAACGGAAGATTCAACCATCGCGGACATCGCGGTGGCCACGAACTGCGGCCAGATCAAGACCGGTTCCTTAAGCCGCACTGATCGTACGGCGAAGTATAATCAATTGCTGCGCATCGAACAGTTGCTTGGTAAAAATGCGATTTACGCCGGCACCAGCGTGCTGCCGAAAAAACGCTGATCCGCGTCACAAAGATCTTCACACCGGAAGCGGGGTAACCCGCTTCCGGTTTTTTATTGCTTTTACTTATCGCCAAGACGCCGAGACGCTGAGTATTTTTTCCTCGGCGTCTCCGCGTCTCGGCGGTTCATTTTTCCCGTGTTCCATTCGTGTTCAATTTATGGCTAAAAAAAGTTTGCCTGCCTCATTTGCGAATTTGCCGGGATGAGCTTATAGTCGGCTGTTGGTACCAAAAATAATAAACTATGAAAAAATTACTTGTTATTCCAGCCTTGATGGCTGGCGTTTTGGCTGTACACGCTGATGAATCCGCGTTTCAAGCATCCTTGACGCCTGACGTCGCCTACAAAAGCCGTGACACGACCATCAATGGGTTTGCGGTCAATTTGTGGGGGGAAAATGAACAGCACAGCTTCAACCTCGGTATCGTCAACGGCAGTGTTGGCGACAGCGTTGGTTGCAGCATCAGCTTGGTCAACTACGCGGAAACCTACACGGGCGCACAATTTGGCGTCGTGAATTACAGTTCCAAGGGTTTCATCGGATTCCAAGGCGGCGGTGTCAACGTCGCCAATGACACCACCGGGGTGCAAATCGGGGTGGTCAATTACACCGAAAGTCTAAAAGGAGTTCAGATCGGCCTGGCGAACATCGTAAACGACAACGGTTGGTTCGATGAGTTTCCGAACAAGCTCGCCAAAGGGTTTGTGTTCGTGAACTGGTCGTTCTAAGCGCCCCGATTCAATTGCAAAACCGGAAGCAGAATTATCTGCTTCCGGTTTTATTTCGTAACGATGACTGGCATGGCGTCAAATTCCCCGGAGAAATTTCAATGGCCTTTGCGCAATAGCCAGGCTACCGAACCTGACAAGCTTGAAAACTGGACGAAGGAACCAGAAATAAGGGATGTTTCAATTTGACAGCAAATGTTTAACGAACAAACAATCCATTAACAGAATTCACAAACAGTACCAATAGGCCAAACTGCCTATACGAACGGCAAAGCCAGTGAGGTACAATTTAAAATAATTTCAATTTTTAACCATGACTGGCGTCCCTCATTTAATAGTCATTCCCGTCGGAGCCGTTATTTAAACCAACGCATGAAAATTAAATTCACTCCGGGTTTAATTGCATTTGCGTGGCTAATAATCGGTCCGGCCAATATCCCGGCCGGTGCGGAATCTTTCGGGATTAATTTCATCGGCGACTCAGGCGACTCAGTCACCAGTCTGGCAGGGATCGTTTCCATCGCCAATTGGAATAATATTTCAGCAGCGACATTCACCTCCGGAAGCATTCAATCCAGCGACGGTTCACTTTTGGCAACGTTGAACTTGAGTAATGCCAGCACGGCGGGAAGCTGGCACAGTGGCGTAACGTCCGACGGTGGCAATGGCTCTTTGCTGGGTGGTTACATTGACGCTGGATCTAATCATAGTGGCGGTATTTCAGCGGTAAGCACTATCTCCGGTCTGACCGGTTCATCGTATAAGGTCATTCTTTACATCTACGGTGACGCTTCCCATCCTGGAAACTCCGGCGACGGACTTCCGAATTATTCAGTCAATGGCATAACTTATTATGCTCCCCAGTTGGGCAATGGAACCACAACGTTCAACTCTTCCGGCACAGCCGTTGGTGGCGCTTTCACTGGATTTGTAAGAGCGAAGGTCTTTGCCACCAATTTTCTAACCGCAACCGCCAACGTTCCAGACTTTGGAAATTATATTGAAATTGACAATGTTGTTCCCATCGGCGGGATCATTACGCTTGCGTCGGAAGCTTATTCCGGATCCTGGCGTTCACCGCTGGATGGCATTGAGATTATCGCCATGTCGAATTCTCCGCTTGCCAGCCCGCCTTTAATATCCCCGGCCAGCAATCCGGTTTATGCCGGAACCCTGGTAACCTTGAGCGAGACGGCCAGTGGACAATTTCCGCTTTACTATCAATGGCAGACCGACGGCGGCACCGGTGGCACTCGCACCAACATTCCCGGCGCGCTGGCGACCAATTTAGTGATCAACACCAGCAGTTGGATGCCCGGCACATATCGCTATGACATCATTGTCTCCAACAGCGTGGGGGTCTCAACCAGCAGTGTGGCAGCGTTGAATCTGTCGTTGGCCGGAAATTCCGGAATCAGCGTGCAGTTTGTGGGCAACGGCACCGGTCTCACGCCGGACCAGGTGGCCGGTGTCTATCCCCAGGCGAATTGGAACTTGGACAATCAAGATTCAGGAGGAAACGCCACGAATCTGAACGATAATACCGGAGCGGCGACTACGGCGGGCGTTACGGTTATGTTCACGGCTGGCCACTATGCCTCGGGCGACGACACCAGCTCGCCCGATGGAATTTTAATGTCGGGAGGATTTTGGAGTGGTGGCGGCTATACCGCGACGGTAAATGGAGTTTCTTACGCTGACTATGATGTTTATGTTTATATGCTGAACGATAACAATCCTAATCGTCGTTATGGCTTAACCTTGGAATCACAAACCTATTGGGGCTCGGTATTTAATGGCAACGGCCTGGTGATACCCCCGTACATTCAAGATACGCAGACGACCAAGGTGGCCGAAGGCACGCAAATGGCCGCCAATTATGTGAAATTCTCCAACGTCACTGGCTCAAGTTTTACGATCAACGGCCAGACGCCGGACGGCAACGTTGCGATGATGGGCATACAAATTGTCTCGACCGCACCAACGCGACCCATCATCACATCTCAACCGGTCCCGGTTTCAGCTTTTCCCGGTGGAAACGCCACGTTCTCGGCGACGGTTTATGGCACGCAGCCATTGTCCTGCCATTGGCAGTTTAACCACACCGACCTGACGGACCAGCCTGGGATCGGCGGTTCGCAGACCAATGTTCTCCACCTTTCCAACCTCAATGTGAATGAGGCTGGCAGCTACGCCTTGGTCATCACCAACGCCTACGGCAGTGTCACCAGTTCGCCGGCGGCTTTGACAGTTTTGCCACCGGTGCCACCCTTTTTTACCCAGCAACCGACTCCGGCGGCGGTGACAAATTACGCCGGCGGACTGGTCACTTTCACCGCTGCAGTGGACGGTGCGCCGCCCATTGCGCTGCAATGGCAGCAGAACGGCACCAATGTTCCAAATGCCACGGCGAGCAGCCTGACGTTGTCGCAATTTCAACTTGATGCCGCTGGCGACTATACTTTGATTGCCTCCAATTATTTGGGCGCGACCAACAGCCTGCCGGCCGCGCTCGTCGTTTTACCGCTGCCTGCCAATGCCAGGCCAGACGTTCTGACGTACCATTATGACAACACCCGGCAAGGGCAAAATACGAACGAATACTTGCTCACCCCGGCAAACGTCAATCCGACTAACTTCGGCAAGTTATTCTCCTATCCAGTAGATGGTTATGTGTACGCCCAACCGTTGATCGTCAACGGGATTAATCTTCCCGGCAAAGGTGTGCGGGATGTTTTGCTGGTTGTCACCATGCACGACTCGGTCTATGCGTTTGATGCGGATAGCAACACTGCCGCGGACGGCGGATGGCTGTGGCACACGAACTTGGGTGTTTCCGCGCCTTCACCGATTCCTGAATATGGCACCCGTTATCATGGGGTGGGCAATCTGGATGTGGTTCCCGAAGAAGGCATGACGGGCACGCCGGTGATTGATCCGGCGACGGGCACGCTCTATGTGGACGCTTTTACGCGGGAAGTCGTCACCGGAGTTTCGACTAATTATTTTCACCGGATTCACGCGTTGAATATCACCAACGGAACGGAACAATCTTATAGTCCGGTGACGGTCGCCGCTTCCGTGCCCGGCACCGGCGTATCGGGGGACAACTACACGAAAATTCAGAACGGAACCACTCTGGCGTTTTCCGCCGTGCAACATTGCCAGCGCCCGGCACTCACGCTGGCCGGCGGCGTATTATACGTCTGCTACGGCAGCCACGATGACACTGATCCGTATCATGGCTGGGTACTGGGTTACAATGCCACCAACCTGGCACTCCGGTCGGTTTTCTGCACCACGCCCAACGCTACTACCGGCGCATTCGGCGGCAATGCGGGCGAGGGCGCACTCTGGATGGGCGGCAACGGATTGAGTGTGGATGCGAATACGAATCTGTATTTTGAAACGGGTAACGGCTCATTCAGCGCGAACACCAATGGCGGCGATTATGCCGATAGCTTCGTCAAGCTTTCGACCGTCTCCAACCAGCTGGCGGTGGCGGATTATTTTACGCCTTACAACCAGCTGGCCTTGCAAAATGCCGATTCTGATCTCGGCTCCGGCGGGCCGCTGCTGTTGCCGGATTCCGTCGGCAGCGCGGCGCATCCGCATCTGATCGTGGGCGCGGGCAAGGAGGGGAAAATCTTCCTGCTGGATCGCGACAATATGGGGCGTTACGACGGCACCGACGGCAAGAATGGCACCGACACCAATAACGTGCAGGAATTGCCGGGTGCCATTGGCGGCGTGTGGGACTCACCGGCCTATTGGAACCATTATATTTTTTATCACGGCAACGGCGATGTGTTGAAGGCGTTTTACCTCACCAACGGATTGTTCAACGCGACACCTGCTTCGCAGTCAGCCACGAGCTTTGGTTTTCCTGGCGCGACCCCGACCGTCTCCGCCAATGGCGCGAACAATGGCATTGTTTGGGACGTTGATCCGACGCCTTACTTGAGCAGCGGCCCTGCGGTGCTGCATGCCTACAATGCGACTAATGTCGCGATCGAATTGTATAACTCCAGTCAGAACCTTGCGCGCGACAATCCCGGTGGCGCGGTGAAAATGGTTCCTCCCGTCATTGCCGGCGGAAAAGTCTATGTCGGTGCCGAGTATGCCGTATCCGTTTTTGGCACGGCTTTTTTCCTGGCTACGCCCAGTATTTCTCCGGTTGGAGGCTACTTCACCGGCTCCGTGAACATAGCTTTGTCGGATGCCAGCACGAGTGCTGGCATCTACTACACCCTGGACGGAACCACGCCCACCAGCGCCTCAATCGCCTACACCCATCCGTTCCTTTTGACGAGCAATGCCCTGGTGCAGGCCATCGCCATTTTACCTGGAGCCGTCAGCAGCGCGGTGGCTTCCGCCTCGTTTGTGAACACTGCGGCCTTGGGGAATGGTGTTGGCCTGCTCGGGCAATACTGGACCAACACCACGAGCACAGCATTCACCAATGTGGCGTTCACCATGGTGCCAACGTTGACGCGCACCGACGCGGTCGTGAACTTCAACTGGGGCACGACGGGGCCGGCGCCGGTCGTGGGTGGAACTAATTTCACCGTGCGCTGGACCGGTTGCGTGCAGCCACAGTTCCATGAAACTTACACCCTCACCACCATCGCCAACGACGGTGTGCGCTTGTGGATCAATGGCCAGTTGCTGGTCAATGATTGGAATGTCCATTCGACGCCTGTGACCAACCACAGCAGCCTCGCGCTTAACGCGCAGCAACTTTACAACGTGCGGCTGGAGCATTTCCAAAATGCCGGCAACGCCTCGATTCAACTCTTGTGGAGCAGCCCTTCCACACCATTTGGCATAGTTCCACAAACGCAGTTGTATCCATTCACCAACCCGCCGCCAACGGTGGTGCTCACGAGTCCGGCGAACAATGCCAGCTACACCGCCGCCGCCAGCGTCACGGTCGGCGCCGATGCCGACGCGCCTTACAATCCGCTTGGCCTCGTGAGTTTCTACGCCAACGGCACGCCACTTGGCAGCGTCAGCAACGCGCCTTACACGCTCACCGCTACCGGCCTGACGGCGGGTAGTTATGCGTTGACCGCCGTGGCCGTGGATGGCAGCGGCTTGAGCAGCACTTCGACGCCGGTGAACATCACGGTGACCGCCGGCAGCGGCCAGCCTTATGGACTCACGACCCGCAATCCCGTCTCGGCCTACCTAAACCTGCCTTCGACCTTTGAAGGCGCGTTGCCGCCGCTGCTGTCGCAGACCGGGGTTTTCAGTAACACGCCGAGCATGACCCCGGTGAACGGCCTGATTGCCTACGCGCCCAACACCGTGCTGTGGTCGGATGGCGCGGTGAAAACCCGTTATTTCGCCGTGCCGAAAATTGCTGGTCCGACCACGCCGGATCAACAGATCGGCTTTGCGCCGACCGGCTCGTGGAATTTCCCCGCCGGCTCGGTGTTTGTGAAAACCTTTGAGCTGAACACCGACACGACGAATCCCAACATCCGGCATCGTCTGGAAACGCGTTTGCTGGTTCGCGACGCCAACGGCGCGGTTTATGGCGTCACCTACAAATGGCGCGCGGACAACAGCGACGCCGACCTGCTCGCCGGCAGTTTGTCGGAGAATATCACGATCACCAACGCCACTGGCACCAGCACCCAAACTTGGTATTATCCCAGCCCGGCCGACTGCCTGACGTGTCACACGCCCGTAAATCATTACGTCCTCGGCGTGAACAGCCGGCAATTGAACGGCAATCTGACTTATCCCGCGACCGGCGCCACCGACAACCAGTTGCGCACGTTGAACCGGCTGGGGTTGTTCAATCCAGCCTTCGACGAAGCCAGTATCGGCAGCTTGGAAAAACTTTCCGCCCTCACCAACGTCAACGTCGCGCTCGAAGAACGCGCCCGTTCGTATCTTGATGTCAATTGCGCGGTGTGCCATCTCCCAGGCGGCACGGGCATCACGTTTGATGCGCGTTACGACACGCCGTTGGCCAGCCAGAACCTCACCAATTATCCGGCGGCGGTTTCGCTCGGCTACGACCATGCCCAGATCATCGCGCCCAAGGACATCTGGCGTTCGATGATTTGGCAGCGGATGAACACCACGAACAACATCTATAAGATGCCGAATTTGGCGCGTAATCTGATTGATACAAACGCCGTGCAGGTCATGGCCGACTGGATTAACAGCCTGCCGGGCACCCTGCCCGCGCTTGCTCCGCCGGTCATCACCCCCAATGGGGGCAGCTATGTTGCCTCGGTGAATGTGACGTTGTCCGCGCCCAACACGAATGCCATGATCTACTACACGCTGGACGGCTCGTTGCCCACGACCAACTCGCTTCGTTACACCGGTCCGTTCAATCTGAACGATAACGCCATAATTTCAGCCAATGACTTCGCAGCCAATTATAATGATAGCGTTGCTGCCACTGCCTTGTTCCAAGTCGAGCCATTGCACTTCACCTCCGCCGGCTTTTCTCATGATATCTTCCGACTCGGCTTCATGGGTGTCGCCGGCAGCAACTATGTCCTCCAGGCCACCACCAATTTCTCGACCTGGACGCCCGTCAGCACCAACCTGGCCACCAACAACCTCTTTATTCTCTTTGATGCCAACGCCACCAATTACCCTTATCGCTTCTACCGTATCGAGCGACAATAATGGCGCATTGGCCCGGCAACGCAGCCAACTTTTTTGGAAGCACGAAACTCAAAACCACCGGGATGTAACTTGATTGCGAGCGGAAATTGCTCAAATTACTAGAATGACAAAACCATGAAGTTGGCAGTGTTCATTTTGTTGTGCGGATTCTGCGCTCCGGTTCAGGCACAGGCCGCCCCGGTGGCCACCAATTCTGTTCCCAATGCCGGGGCCACTAACAAAACTCCGACTATCATCACGAGTGAGCACCGGGAGACGATACGGTTCGCTTGCATTGCAGGCCGGCGTTGCCTGTGCGGGAAAATCATCCAGGTGATGCCTGATGGACTGGTGGTGGATAGCGGCTACACGGATTTAATGCGTACGCCCTTGACCAAAACCTGGCTGGTGCCGGGCACGGTCACGGCGAGCCGCACGCCCAACCTGGTTGAAGGCAAGGAGCCGGATTGCGTGGCCGTCGGAACGGTCTTCCTGACCAACCTGCCGAACTCGCGCGGGGCCAAACCTAAGCTGTATGATTATGTAATTTTAACCGGTTATCCCGCCGGTTATTTCACCTACAAGACCATTGGCTCGGTCACCCACACCGTCCGGAGATTCACCGGCACCTTATCCCGGGCCGTTGAATTGAACGTCGAAGCCCAGCCGCAGGTCAGCAACGGGGGAAATAAAGTGATGTCGCCCTAAATCAATCTCGTCCTCGTCTAGAGCGTTTTTAGTAAACCTGTAGTCGTTCTCAGGCTGAGCCTGTAGGTGACGAGGTGATGAGTCTCTAACTAAAAAGCCAAGCCAATCCGAGGACGAGTACGACGATGAGGACAAGGATGACGATTTAGCGGCAGCCCTTATTTTTTTAGACCTTTCAATAGCCTTTGCGCATGAGCCACCAGACGGCAGTCATCGTCAGGATACAGACCAACGACATGGTCAGCGCGGGCATGAAGAAGGAGACGGCAATCATCACCGCGCCGCCCGCCAGCGGAACCCATGATTTTTGCTTCCAGCCGTAGATCCAATAGCCACTGGCAATCGCACCCCAGAGCATCGAGGCCCAGATGAAATGTTCGTCCAGATTGAAGTGCATATTTTCCACCGGCGCAATGTGCGGCAATCGTCTGCGACTTGCCACTGAAAACAGTTGTGTTACTTTTTCATCATGAGCGGGTTTTTCCGTCCCAACCTGAAACGTAGCGGTCGCATTGCCCGCGGCGTCATCGGGACGGTTTGTCTCATCGCCGGCATTGTGTTGGTGGATCGGACGCTCTGGCTCGGCCTGATCTTTGTGGCGGCCGGGTTATTCGCTATTTTTGAAGCTTTGCGTGGCTGGTGCCTGATCCGTGCTTGTGGCATCAGAACGAAGATTTAAAAGCCAAGGATGAATGATGAAGGCAGAATGATGAAATATTTGGCACCTGTTTCATTCATACTTCATAATTCTTCCTTCATCCTTCAAGTGAACGCGCCAAACAAGGCTCGCATCTCTTCATCCACCATCGCGGGATCAATCAACGTATTTGCGATCTCATCCCGCAATAACTGGCGATAACGTTTCCGTAACCGGTGGATCGCCACCCGTACGGCGCCTTCCTCCATGCCCAATGTCTTTGCGACTTCCACCTGAGCCGATTCGCCTTGGCCGGCGGTGAGAAAGGTTTTCAACAACGTGAATAATTTTGTTTTGCCTTCCGTGTCACATTCTTCCTGTAGCCGCAAGATGACTTTGCCGAGCAAGGCCAGCGCCCATTCGCGGTCGAAGGCCTTGTCCGGACTGGGTTCGTTTTGGGTGGCGACCTGAAACTTGGTGTCGGCCGTCTGCCAATCGAGTGACAGATGAGCTTGGCTGCCGCCGCGTTTTTGGCATTGCGACTTGTCCCATTCGTTCGCGAGAAAATGTTTCAACGACGCCAGCAGAAACGCGCGGAACTTGCCCCTGTCGCTATCGAGATTCGCGAGGAAGTTTTTTTCCAGCAAGCGGGTGAAGAATGCTTGCGTTAAATCTTCCGCATCCTCCCGGACATGGCCTCGCCGCCGCACATATGCGTATAACGGAAACCAATATGTCTGGCAAAGCTGCTCCAACGCATTCTGCGCCTCCGGTGAACTTGGTTTTCCTGCCGCGAGCACGACTGTCCAATGGGTCGTGGCAAAAATATCATCATGCGCGGGCGACGTTTCGTTGGAATGTTCAGAGGTCAAAGCAAAATTATTTTAATCACGGATGGACGCAGATGAACACGGATAAAAGTTTTTTGACGCGAATGACGCTAATTTTCGCGAATTAAAAAATGACTGGATTAGTTTTGGGTTCAGCCGAGTTTTTTTGCGGGACATGGTTTGTGTCCGAATGGTTTGGATTAAAAAGAACGTTTTTTGCTTTTATGTTCCAGAGGCCGTTCGTGACGGTCACAGTCATCGGTGACTTATAAATTATGGCGGAATTTTGATTGGTGATCACCATGGTATTGTCACTGAACGAAAAATTTAATGTCTTGTCTTTGGGGTTTTCGTTTGGCTTTCCCGTCTGGCCGGCAGGCTTTATTTCCTCACCGAAATCTTTCACTTCTACTGTTGTTCGAGTTCCCGGCTGAAGGGAGACATTGCGAAATTCCACTGTTTCGTAGGGGCGCGCTTCCCAGCGCACTTCGCGCACGCGGCTCAATGGCAATTGCCACGTTGCTCCACTGCCACTTACCGGTTCAAACTCCGCCTCGAAGGTTGTCGAGATTTCCGTCGAGGTTTTGGTGCGCTTCGTTTGCGAAGGCACATATTCGGTCCCGTCCTCGTCCACCGCCACCAGGCGATATTCCATGCCGGGATTTTCCGACAGGTGAGTAATGGTCACTTTCAAGTTTCCCGTCGGTGTCTCGGAAAAAGTCCATTCTTTGCGTGCAGGACCGGAAAAAATCTTATTGAACCAGCCCGGTTTTTGCGTGGCCAATGTATTCCACCCCGCCGTCGCTACTTTTAAGAGTAAGGTGGTTTTATTGCCTTGAGAATATGCCTGATCTAATGGCAAGCCTCCGAACATTGTATCCGGATGATTATCATCACTCAATATTCTGCGGCCGTCCAGCATGGCAGACCAAACCCCGGTGCCCAAATCGGTGGTAGGTGGATTGGTCGCATCTTTAAGCCGCGGCCACTGTGCCAGCGTTTTTGGAAAATGGACCCGAACCAAAGCGAAGAAGCCGGTTCCCATCTGTTCTTGGTTCTCCAGTTCAACGTTGCTTCCGTAAATCGACGGGGAACCATCCGGTTGCCACCACGGTTGGTTGGTCGAGGATGGCAGCCGCACTGCCAGCAGTTCAACGCTGCCGCCATCAGGCAACTGCGCTACGAACGGCGCGCTGGTTAATTGCCGCACGCGGGTCGGTTCTGGATGTGGCGTTTGCCAGGCCTTTGCGCGCAACGCCAATTCGTTGCCAAGGGAAACGGCATAGTTGGAGTTGGGTTTTTTTTCGTAAAAAAAATTAACTGCCGTTGTCACCGAAATACCAATGGCGACCAGCACCAATACCACGGCGGACATCACAAAAAATTTGATCCAAAATGCCCGCTTCCAATCCCGCGCGCGCTCCGTGCTGAGGCGCACGATGTAAGTGATTGCCCGCCAGCTCCGGTCGGGCTGCCGCATGAATGTTACCGTTTCAACCGCATCAAAACCATCTTCAAATCGCACGGTAAATATTGCCCTGAAACATTTTCCACCCGAAGTGAATCGCGCCGATTGCAAATCACGCAAGATGATCTTGCCCAAAGGCCGTCGGACTTTTTCGCACTTGGCCGTCCACTCCGCCTGGCTTACTACGCGTCGAAACAGTGGCGCGGCAGTTTCCCAGGCCCGCGCGTAATCACCCGCGTCCATTTGCGCGAGCCACGGCTCAAAGGCGGACAGCGCGGTGGCTTCAGTTTCTCCCGCAGTTTTGTTTACTGCACGCCAGACGCTGCGGATAATGAAAAAATCGGCAACTATTGAAATCAAGATAGCGGTCCCAAGCCAAAGGCAGAAGAGCATGGCGATTTGATAACCAAAAGCGACTCCGCCGCCCATGCTGCCATCGCCCGAGGGCGCAAAATAAGGCAGTCGACCCAGCGACTTCACAATCAAGCCTATCAGTCCAAAAATTGCTGCATCGAGTGCCAGCAACGGAAATAGTAATCCATCAAGCACAGCGAGCCACAGGCCACGAAGTTTGCCTGCCGATTGACGGATTTGAGTAATGGCAACCCAGCCGAGGATGGTGGTGCCAAGAGGAGCCAGCAATCCCAAGGGTCCTAGAAAAAACGTGCGAAGGTTGACATTGGCCAGGACAAAACATGCGATCAAGAGTAAAAGCCATGCACCGCCGGCAATAGCCGTGCGCGAGAAACGTACTGAGGTATTATTTGCCCGCAGAGGCGTGAGTTGCTCCATCGGCATTTTTAATCCCACGTTAACCAAGGCCCCTGTCACCAAAGTCACAATGCCAACCAGGCTGCTCATCAAAACGAAAAGCGGAACATAACGGCCAAAGATTATGAGTAGTCCGATAAATAGTGTTCCGTAAATGAGGAGCCAGGTCAGGATGGCTCCCATCCAATTGATGGCGCGTTTCCCGTTATAAGTTCCGACGAGTGTGATTCGGCCAAAGCGGCCTTTAGGGAGCGCCTGCGTTTCATATACTTTGTTTAGCGCCGTGCCGAGTGGTTGACTAGCCGGTTTTTTCTCCGGCGCGGCGCCATCAATTGGGGAGGCAGTGACACGACTGTGATTTTTTGCCCAGACGTTCAGCCCAAAGCCCAAGGCCAGCAGTGACACCCAAAATCCCCCCATCAAGGCAAACAGCGTTGGCTGATAATTTCGGTAAAGTTGCTGAAGATTTAAGCTATGGTGTTGCGCGTCAAATACATGCATGCCTAATGCGTTGCCGCCGACCGCCAGCCAACCCACAGCCAAACCGCCGATTGCCACCGGCGCAATGGCCAATCCGCCCAGCGCAACGGCTAGCGCCAGAACCAATCCGCCAAACGAAACGATACCCACCGCGATGCCACCGATGGCCAGCACGCCGACCGCGATGCCGCCAAAAGCAATCCCGCCGAAAGCACGTCCGCCAATCGCCAGTACGCCCGTGGCTACCCCGCCGACGGCCACTATGCCACGAGCTTCGCGCGCGGTTCCAGTTTGCGGATCAATTCCGTTGGCAATATGTAGCAGCGGCAAATTGTAAAAGGTCCGCTTGGATTTGTACTCATAGCCGAGCCAATGCGGTGGAATATTGAACGGTGGCGTTGACCTGTCAGACGTTGTGCCACGGTTGTTTTCAGCGATAGTTTCCACCTGCGTTTTCAACACGCTGGCTTGTTGAAAACGCAGTTCCGGTTTTTTCTCCAGCGCGCGTAAAACGATTTCATCCAATCGCACGTCAATCTGTACCTTCTTCGACGGCGGTTCGATTTGCTTGCCCGGCAATTCGCCGGTGAGCATCTGATAAAATACGACTCCCAGTGCGTAGATGTCCGCACGATGATCGACTTCGCCGGGGCGCTGGGTTTGCTCGGGCGACATGTATTGCGGCGTGCCCATGATCTTGTTGGCCTCGGTAAGATCGTTGGTTGGGTTGCCGGGTTGTGTCTGCGTTTGATTCTGGCCAACTGGCAGTTCGGCTGCGCTGTCATGGCCGATAATTTTTGCCAGACCAAAATCCGCCACCTTCACCCGGCCACGCCGATCAAGGAGGATGTTCTCCGGTTTGATGTCGCGGTGGACGATGCCCTGATCGTGCGCGAATTGGAGCGCATCACAGATTTGTGGGACAATTGCCAGGGCTTCCCGCGTGGCGATGCGGCCATTGAGCAGGAGTTGGCGCAGATTGACGCCATCCACAAATTCCATGAGGAAGAAGTAAATCTGTCCCGTCGGTTGCGAT
>DASYEY010000074.1:0-8476 GCA_036498725.1 Verrucomicrobiia bacterium
TACAAAATGATGATGATGGTTTGTCGCGCCGGATCCTGGGAACGTTTCTGACCTGGATGTCGGAGCGCAAAAAACCGGTGTTCATTGTCGCCACCGCCAACGACATCATGCGCCTGCCACCCGAACTCATCCGCAAAGGCCGGTTTGATGAAATCTTTTTTGTCGATCTGCCGTCGCCGGAAAATCGCCATGACATCCTGCTCATCCATTTGCGCAAACGCACGCTTGAGCCCAAGGAATTTGACCTGGATGCCATCGTCCGGGCCACCAGCGGTTTCTCCGGTTCGGAAATCGAGCAGGCCATTGTTTCGGCGATGTACACGGCACACGCCAAACATACGCGATTGACGCAGGACGATCTGCTTTCGGAAATCCAGCAAACGCGCCCATTGTCCGTGGTCATGGCCGAAAAAGTTGCGGAAGTTCGCGCTTGGGCTGCCACCCGCACAGTGCCGTGTGATTGAGTCCGACGCAAAATCTTGGCTTTGACGCATAAGCTCTGTTAGGCTGCACCGCCATGAATTTTTTTGGCCGGGAATGGATTGCAGACTGGCTCGGTGGATTGGGCCGAATCACGTCGTTGACGCGCGACGCCATTGCTTCATGCCTTACTTTCAAGGTCGCCTGGTGTGATCTGCTGTATCAGATATATTTCATCGGCATCAAATCCCAATCGGTCGTGCTGGTGACCGGCGCGTTCACGGGCATGGTGCTGGCGGCGCAAACATACTATCAATTTCACAAGATCAAGATGGACACCGCCACGCTGGCGGTCGTGAGTGTTTCCATGTGCAGCGAGTTGGGTCCGGTGCTGACGGCATTGATGGTGGCGGGGCGCGTTGGTGCAGCCATCGCCGCCGAAATCGGCACGATGCGCGTGACCGAACAGATTGATGCGCTGCGGACGCTGGCCACGCATCCGGTGGATTATCTGGTCGTCCCACGTTTGATCGCGGCTAACATCGCGTTGCCGTTGTTGACGATCGAAGCGATGTTTGTTGGCATCGCGGCGAGTTATCTGATTGGCGTTTATCTGTTGGGAATCGATCCGGCTTATGCCTGGTGGAATATGTTGAAATATTCGCACGACTCGGATGTGCTGATTGGTCTGGTGAAATCCGTGGTCTATGGCGGCATCATCGCGCTCATCGGTTGTTACAAGGGGTTAACCTGCAAGGTCGGGGCGGAAGGCGTCGGCCGCGCCACGACCGAGGCTGTGGTTTACGCTTCCATCACGATCCTGATCTCGAATTTTTTCCTGACCGTCACGCTCGAACATCTTTGCGTCCTGCTTGACCTATGATTGAAGTGCGTAATTTGAAAAAAAGTTTCGGCCAACAGCCGATCCTTGACGGCGTCAGTTTTCAGATTGAACACGGCGAATCCGTTGTCATCATCGGTCGCAGCGGCGGCGGCAAAAGTGTTTTACTCAAGCACATCATCGGTCTGTTGCAGCCGGATTCCGGCAGTGTGCTGATTGACGATGAAAACATCGTGGGAATGAACGAACGCCAGTTGCTCCGCGTCCGCCAGAAATTTGGCATGGTGTTCCAGGGCGCGGCACTGTTCGATTCCATGACGGTCGCAGAAAATGTCGCCTTCGCGTTCCGTCGGCAGAAAAAAATGACTGAAGGTGAAATCGCCAAACGCGTGGCTTTTGCCTTGGAACTGGTGGACCTGCCGGGGACGCAAAATAAAAATCCGGCGGAGCTTTCGGGCGGGATGCGCAAACGCGTCGGGTTGGCGCGGGCGATCATTTACGAGCCGCAGATCGTGCTTTATGATGAGCCGACGACGGGGCTGGATCCGATCGTATCGGACAGCATTGACAAACTGATCATCCGCGTGCGGGATCATCTGAAGGTGACCAGTGTGGTGGTGACGCATGACATGCGCAGTGCGCGCCGCGTCGGCAACCATGTTTTGATGCTGCACAACAAAAAAATTTATGCGAACTGCACGCCGGAATCATTGTTTGCCTCGACCGACCCGGTCGTGCGCCAATTCATTGACGGTGTGGCCGATCCGCACGGAGTCCAATTTTAATTTAAGCCATGGAAAATAAACGTTTGGAAATCAAAGTCGGGGTGTTTGTCCTCATCGGACTGACCCTCCTGGCGGTGTTGTTGATCCAATTCAGCAAAAGCGCCAGCCTGTTTCGTGGTTCGTACGAATTGCATCTGCATACCGCTGATGTCGGTGGCATGAAGCCGCAGGCGGATGTCATGCTGGCCGGGGTGCAAGTCGGCACGGTTTCGGACATCAAGCTCAATGACAACAGCAAGGGGGTGGTGATCATCCTGAAAATTTACAAAACAGTTCAAATTTTTCATGATGCCAGCTTCGTGATCCAGCAGGCTGGCCTGCTCGGTGATAAATATATTTCCGTGAATCCGACTTCTAATTCTCTGCCGGTGTTGACGAACCTGGCTGACGTTTATTGCGATGTGCCTTTTGACCTGCAAGAAACGGCGCGCTCGGCATCCGGCTTGATCAACCGGTTGGACGGCACGGCGCAAAAATTGGACCTGGCGATTACGGATTTGCGTTCTCAAGTATTGAATACTCAAACCCTGGCCAGTTTCAGCACCACCGTGGCGAATTTAAAACTCATTTCGGATTCTGCGCTGGCAGCGGTGCAGGATATTCACACCATCGTCAATACGAATGGTGCACAGCTCGGTTTGGCGGTCAGCAATTTGGTCGGCTTTTCGGATCATTTGAACCAACTGGCCGTCTCGGCGCAAAGTGTGCTGGCGACGAATGGTGAAAATATCAGTGCCGCCACCAAAAATATTTCTGACATTTCCGTGACGGTGAAGCAGCTTGCCGACGATTTGCAGGCTGGCAAAGGTTTGGCAGGGACCGTGCTGCAAAATCAGGAATTGGCGACCAATGTCCAAAATCTTGTCGCCAACCTATCCATCACCAGCAGCAACTTGAATCAACATGGATTGTGGGGCATTTTGTGGTCGCATAAACCGGCGCCAACCAATGCCAAAAGCAAAAATCGCTAAATGAACCCACTTTGGCCCATACGGATTTTATTTCTCGGCCTGTGCGTGGCCGGGGGGTACGCCATTAGCCAGGTGCGTCCGGAATTCATTGGCCAAACGCACGGTCAGATCACCGGCATGATGATCGGCTTCGGTTTCGGCGGCTTGCTCATCGCCGTTGATGAAATGTTGAAAGGCTTTTCGCTTCGGGCTTTTTCTGCGATCACGTTTGGGCTTTTGCTCGGCATGGTGGTCGCGTTGCTGGTGGATCATTCCGGCCTGTTCGACAACGCCGAAGAAAAAATACGCTGGCTCATCCGTTTGTGCCTGTTCCTGAGTTTTGGTTACATCGGCATCGTGCTGGCCATGCGCAGCAACAAGGAAGATTTTTCACTCATCATTCCGTATGTCCGCTTTTCGCCGCAAAACAAACCGGATAATTTGCTGTTGCTCGACACCAGCGTCATCATTGACGGCCGCATCGCGGATTTGATCGAATCGCATCTGGTCGAAGGTTTGGTCATTGTGCCCCGGTTTGTCTTGATCGAATTGCAACAGGTGGCGGACGCCAAGGATGAGATCAAACGCACGCGCGGCCGGCGCGGGTTCGAGATGTTGAACCGGCTGCAGCACAATTCCAAATTGGAAGTGCGCATCCATGACGGCGATTTCCCCGAGGAAAAAGGCGTGGACGCCAAGCTGGTCCGCCTGGCGCGCAATCTGAACGCGAAACTGTTCACCAACGATTACAATCTGGCCAAGATCGCCGGCCTGCAAAATGTCACCTGCGTGAATCTCAATGAAGTCGCGCATTGCATGAAAACGGAGATGATCGCCGGCGAAATGGTGCAATTGAAAATCGTCCGCGAAGGCCGTGAAAAAGGCCAGGGCATCGGTTATCTGCCGGATGGCACGATGATGATCGTCAGCAACGGCCACGCATTGGTCGGTCAAAACGTGGAGGTGCAGGTGCAGAGCACCGTGCAGACCGGCGCGGGCATTCTGGTTTTCGGCATGGCTGTCAACGAACCCCCCAAGCTTGAGGCAACCAAATGAACCCGATGGTCATCTTCAGAACCTTCGACCAAGCCGAGGCCCAATTGATCCGGGCCCGGCTGGAAGCGGCCAATTTTCATCCGTTTATCGCCAATGAAAACGCGGCGCAATTCCTGGGCGGTTTTTCCAAAGCCACCACCTTGCGCATTGAAGTTCCTGAAAACGAAGCGGTTGAGGCGCTGGCCTTCCTTGGTTTGCCGCCGGCGTGAGTCCGGCCTGGGCAAGCGGGTCGGAAATTGTGTTTCCGAAACTTATTTCCGCAACATGCCCGGCATGGCGCCGCCCATCTTCGCCATCATCTTGGACATCTTGCCCATCTTTTTCATCATCTGCTGCATCTGAAAAAACTTGTTCAACATCGTGTTCAACTCCGTTACGGTTACACCGCTGCCGGCAGCGATGCGGCGACGCCGGCTGGCATTAAGTAGAACCGGGTTCAGGCGTTCTTTTTTGGTCATCGCGCAGACCATGCCCTCCATGCGCTTGAATTCCTTCTCCTGCTTGTTGATGTCCATCTGCTTCAAGGCTTCACCGCCACCGGGCAGCATTTTCACAATGCTTTCGAGCGAGCCCAGTTTTTTCATGGCACGCAATTGCTCCAAGAAATCCTCGAGCGTGAATTCGCCCTTGCGCATCTTTTCTTCCATCCGCTTCGCTTCGTCCTCGCTGACGGCTTCCGCGGCGCGTTCCACCAGGCTGACGACGTCGCCCATGCCCAGGATGCGTGACGCCATGCGTTCGGGATGAAAGGGCTCGAACTCATCCAGTTTTTCGCCGACGCCGGCGAATTTGATGGGTTTGCCAGTGACAGATTTCAGGCTTAACGCCGCGCCACCGCGCGCATCGCCGTCGAGTTTGGTGAGGATCGAACCCGTGATGCTGAGTGCGGAATCAAAATGCGTTGCGACATTGACGGCTTCCTGACCGGTCGCGGCATCCAGCACGAGCAGAATTTCCTGCGGTTGCACAAGGTCGCGCAACCGGACCAGTTCCTGCACAAGCGGTTCATCAATCTGCAAACGGCCGGCGGTATCGAAGATCAAAACATTCCGCCCGTTCGTATTGGCATAGGCCATCGCCGCGCGGGCGATCTTCAAAACGTCCGTTTCGCCGCGCTGGATGAAGACGGGAACATCAATCTGTTTGCCCAGGGTTTCCAATTGGTCCATTGCCGCCGGACGATACACGACCGCCGCGATGAGCAACGGGGCGCGGCCCTGTTTTTTCAACAGCTTCGCCAGCTTGCCGGCTGAAGTCGTTTTACCGGCGCCGTGCAGGCCGACCATCATGATCGAACTTGGATTGCCGTCCAATTTCAGCGCCGCGTTTTGTGAGCCGAGCAATTCCGTGAGTTCGTCGCTGACGAATTTGATGATCTGCTGGCCGGGCTGGACGCTGGTGATGACTTCTGCGCCAAGCGATTTTATTTTGACGCGCTCGATGAAATCCCGCGCCACCTTGAAATTCACATCGGCTTCGAGCAGCGCCATCCGCACTTCGCGCAAGGCGTCGCTCACGTTGCTTTCGGAAATTTTCCCGAGGCCGCGCAAATTCTTAAAAGCATTCTGGAGCTTGGAACTTAACGAATCGAACATCCGGGCAGCTTAATACAGAGACGCAAAGACGCAGAGGAAAAAATATTATGCGTAATGACAATGGTGTCAGCGAAGGAATAGCGAGTTTTATCTCCTTTTGCGGGAAGATGAAATCCCGTGAGCGCGCCGCATCTTTATTTTCCTTTAGTTTTCGTGCTTCGCCGCAAAGCTCAACTTTCAACTTGAGCCGCGCGGAACACTCTGGTTTAATCAGCGGCTCGCATCGCGGGATGGTAGGTTACCCAAGTGGCCAACGGGGGCAGACTGTAAATCTGCTGGCTTACGCCTTCTCTGGTTCGAATCCAGAACCTACCACCATTTTCCCTTTTCTTTTCTTGATCTGGAAAAGTCCCTGCTCCATCCAACTGAAAATAGCCGCACTATATCTTTTAGTTATGCTCACGCTCACAACATGGTATTTACCCGGCGATCGCTGTATATGGCATCTTTTATCAGTATGAATACAAAAACGATCAACGAACCGGCTCGCAGGCAGCCGATGCAAATCGGCATTGATAGTTTCGCCACCGCTTTTGCCAAGGGTGCCGCCAATGTGGCGAGCAACGATTCGGAAGCGTTGCGCCATCTGGTGGACCGCATTGTCGCGGCGGAACAAGCCGGATTGGATGTTTTTGGCATCGGCGAACATCATCGCCGGGAGTTTCTGGATTCAGCGCCACCGGTCATTCTGGCCGCTGCCGCCGCGCGGACGAATCGCATCCGGCTCACCAGCGCGGTGACAGTATTGAGCGCCGCTGATCCGGTGCGCGTGTTCCAACAATTCGCCACGCTCGATCTGCTTTCACAAGGCCGTACTGAAATGGTGGTTGGTCGCGGCTCGTTCATCGAATCCTTTCCGTTGTTCGGTTTGCAACTGAAGGACTACGATTCATTGTTTGCCGAAAAATTGGATCTGTTGCTCAACATTCGTGAAAACGAGCAGGTTCATTGGTCAGGGCAGCATCGGACTGCGCTTGCGGGCCAGGGTGTGTATCCGCGCCCGATGCAAAATCCATTGCCGATCTGGCTGGGTGTCGGCGGAACCCCGGAATCGTTCGCGCGTGCCGGTACGTTGGGATTGCCATTGATGGTCGCCATCATTGGCGGCGAAACCCGGCGTTTTCGTCCATTGGTTGATCTCTATCGTGAAGCGGGTCGTCGTGCCGGGCATACGCCAGAACAACTCAAGGTTGGGGTGCATGCGCTGGGTTATGTCGCAGAAACGACGGAACAGGCCGTGGAAGATTTCTTTCCCGGTTACGCCCGTGCCTTCACTGAAATCGGCAAGGAACGCGGCTGGCCGCCGGTCACGCGGGCGCATTTCAATGCCTTGCTTGGATCGCACGGTGCTTTGATGGTGGGAAGTCCGGAAGCGGTGGCGGAGAAGATTTTGGCGCATAGCGAAGCGTTGGGTGGCATTTCCCGGATCAGCTTCCAGATGGATGTGGCCGCGTTGCCGCACGCGAAATTGCTGTCAGCGATTGCCCTGCTCGGTACGCGCGTAGCGCCGACTGTGCGCCGCTGATTTTGAAATAAATCTAAAAAATATCAATCCGGTTCACGGCGACGGCCAAATGGATTCCCGGCACCCGTTAACCTCCGTCTTTACATTGCGGCGGTTTTCGGGGAAAACGTGGGTTGCCGATGCAAACGCTGAAACTGGATGACCTGAGACTGCTCCACGCCGCCGAAGGCTGGTTGGGGTTGGGCAACGTCGTTGAGGCGGAAGCAGAATTGCGGGCCATCACGCCGGTGATGCACAATCATCCAGAGGTGCTGGCCGTCCGTTACGAGGTGCTGGCAAAAAAGAATTGCTGGCAGCAATGCGTCGAAACCGCTGAAACCTTGGTGCACTTGGCGCCGGAAAGCCATCTGGGCTGGATTCAACGCTCGTTCGCCTTGCATGAAATGAAGCGTACGACGGCGGCATTGGAAAAATTACTGCCGGCGGCACAATTATTTCCCGAGGTCATCACCATCCATTACAACCTGGCCTGCTATGAATGTGTGCTGGGCAACCTGGACCGGTCAAAAGCGTATCTGACGATTGTATTCAAACTGGCTGCCGAACAAGACTGCGTGGCGGAATGGCGGTCGCAATTGGTCGAAGACCCGGATTTGAAATCGTTGCGAGATCTCTGGCCGGCGTTTTGTGCGCCGTAAAATTATTGACCTGATGGGATAATTATCCGACGCTCCCAGCGTAATGTTCGTGAAACCAACCAAACCGATGATCGCCGTCTGCGCGCTGAAGCGCGTAGCCTGGCATTTTACGGCGCGGCGGGTTTTTCGAACGAGTTGACCGATTGAACCGTTTTCGAATACCCGCTGGAAATTCCGGCGGGTTTTTTATTTACCGCCGGGACGTGCGGCTTTCGAGAAGAAAGCTCATAAACATGAACACATCCTCCGATTCACCCGCTCGAATGCGGACGCTGATACTCATCGCGTTTGCCATCGTTTACCTCGTGTGGGGCTCGACGTATCTGGCCATTCGCGTGGCGGTTGAAACCATGCCGCCATTCCTGTTGGCGGCCGCCCGGTTTTTATTTGCCGGCACGGTCCTCTTCGTCTGGCTGCGTTTGAAAGGCGTGCCGATGCCGAACAAAAGCCAATGGCGCCATGCGGCGTTTGCGGGCGTATTGCTGTTGCTGGGCGGCAATGGTCTGGTCGTCTGGGCGGAACAGACAGTGTCGTCCAGTTTAGCCGCTTTGCTCGTGGCGTTGACGCCGGTGTGGTTTGCCTCTCTGGAATGGATACGGCCAGCAGGCAAACGTCCGGCGGCATATACCTTCATCGGCATCGTGGTTGGTTTTGGCGGGGTAGCGT
>DASYEY010000075.1:0-19444 GCA_036498725.1 Verrucomicrobiia bacterium
GTCCATTAACTTGAATGCATTAATTTGACTAATCGCGTTTGATTCGGTTAAATCGCATTGTCTTCGTGCCCATCCAAAATCAGAACCCATGAAAAAATTATCACTGCTCGCATTCGTTGCCCTCGCCATTTGCTTTCCTTCAGCCATTCACGCCGCGGACGGCACGCCGCTGTGGACGAATGCCTTAAGCCAACTCCCGAGTACGGCTCCCGGTCTGAGCTCTGCTCACTTGATTGTGGTCGATACCAACGGCAATTCCTATGTGGGCGGCTATTATATCAGCACGACGCAAACCTATTCCTATTTTTTGCTCGTCAAGTATTCGCCCGCCGGCGTTGCGCTCTGGGCCACGATAAAGAATAATTCCGGTGGGAATGATTCCATTACCGGCCTGGCGTTGGACTCGAGTGGCAATGTGTACGTCACCGGCCGGACGGTGGGCGCAGGAACGGGCAACGATTTCACCTTCGTCAAATATTCTTCAACAAACGGCAACCTGCTGCAGCAAATGCGCTACAATACCAGCGGGAACAACGATGATTTTGCCGCCGCCCTGGCGGTGAATGTCAGCGGTGAAATATTTGTGGCCGGACAAACGATGGTTGCTTCCGCCGCCAATTCGTCCTGGCTGACGATCAAATATTCCAACACCGGAGCGTTCGCCTGGGCCAACACGTTCCGTGGTACGGGCACCGGCCTTGACCAGGTCAAAGCCATCGCGGCGGATCCCAGCGGCAGTGTTTATGTCTCCGGCTATGCGACGGATGCGGGCGGCAATATTGATTATGCCACCGTCAAGTATTCCAGCGCCGGCACGCAACTGTGGGCCAATAAATACAATGGCACCGGCAACGGCGACTATCTGGTTCAATCCATGGCCTTGGATGCAGATGGCAACACGTACGTGACCGGCATCGCAGCGGGCGCCTCCGGCAGCTTCGACTATGCGACCATCAAAATCTCCAGTAGCGGCCAGAGCGTATGGACGAATATTTACGACGGGGCGGGGCACAGTGACGATGAAGCGGTTGCCGTGGCATCGGATTCGTCTGAGAACGTTTATGTGACCGGCACTTCCATTGGTGTCGGGGGAAAATACGGCTATGTGACCATCAAATATTCCAATACCGGCGTGCCCATGTGGACTAATTTTTTTAACGGCATCGGCAATCGCGGCGGACAAGCCGTTGGCTTGTCAGTGGATGGCGCTGGTAATGCCTACGTCACCGGAAGTTCCTTTGGCGGACTGCGACCGGATGAATATGTGACCATTAAATATACGACTGTTGGCACAGCGGTCTGGACCAATTTATATGTCGGCGGAACTGCCAGTGCCGTCACCACGGATATCAATGGCAATGCTTATGTGACCGGCAACAGCGGCAGCTTGATGGCGACCATCGAGTACGCCGCCGGAGTGGCACCCCTAAGTTTCGTCACGTCCAACGGCAACTTCGGACCAGTCAACAATCAATTTGTCCTGAACCTGACCGGTCCGTCGGGATCAAACGCCGTCGTTTCGGCCACGACCAACTTTCAAACCTGGGTCCCGATCGCGACGAATCGAATCACCGCTGGTTCTCTCCAAGTGACCGACACCGTGGCTCCGAACAAACTCCGTTTCTACCGGGCTCAATTGCAATGATGGTGACCAGTTGTAGGTTTACTTAAGCCATAAAATTAAACGTCGAGATAAATTATGCGGTTATATTAATTACTGGTCCATTTCACGTTGGATAAACTCTTTGAAAGAATAGCGTGGCGTTATATCTGGAACATACGGCCCATCAAAACCTTCCATGCTAAAATTTCCGTCGTGTTCAGATTGGGAACGACAAATTTTCATGTCGGGCGCGATCTGATTCAGCATTGTAACAACTTTTCCGCACAGACTTGCTGGATGTAGTCTCGACTTCTCACTTCGATGGTATTCGTTTTCTGGATTTGCAACGACGACTGAAACGGCTGTAGGGGGTTTTTGGAATAAAAAAGCCAATCCATCCTTCAAATAATCATGCATGGATAAACCAACGAATGAGATTTTATTTGCCCGTTCAATTTTTTCTTGTGCTGCCGTCCAAATTTCTTTGTAAAGTAAATACAATTGAGCTGCCCGCTTTTTTTCACTTCTGACATAGTTATCTGTAAAGTCTTCATTGCTAATAAAACGCCCTCTATTAAAAAGCTCCCAAGGAAATATGATTGGTGGCGTTGCCATTTCTTTAAAGCCTTCTTTCGCAAATTCAACCAGTCTATATTTGGCGTCGTTCTCGAATTTAAGGTGGTGGTGACTTCTGCTGCCGTAAGTGATGCTTCCGTGCAGCTTAAAATAATTGAA
Source organism: Verrucomicrobiia bacterium (assembly GCA_036498725.1). Classification (GTDB taxonomy): domain Bacteria; phylum Verrucomicrobiota; class Verrucomicrobiia; order Limisphaerales; family UBA11358; genus UBA11358. Next base: position 2,339 of record DASYEY010000075.1, read on the forward strand.
GTTTGCAGTCTGAGTTGCCCAACTCAGATCCAGTGGTTCAGCAAATCCGCTGGTCAGTTTATTTTTCATGAATATGCCAACGTCGCCTTTGTCGCCAGACAATTTTTGGCGCTGCTGATATGCCCGAAGGAGTAAAAAATCTAAATAGCAATCATAGTTATACGATATGACTGTTACTTCTGGTTTGAGTGTTGATAAACTTTTGTCGTTAAATAACCGCTGTATAAATGAGTAATAATCTGATTCGTGAAAATTATCTTCTGGGTTATGAATCGAAAAAGCTAATTGCATAAGCTTTTTCATCTCCTCTAAATTTCGTTGATACGTGCGCGACGCAAGTTTGCTAAACTCGTCTACCGTACCAAAACAACCTTCACGAAAAATTTCGATGGCTTTGCTTTGACGATAAAAATTCAAACATGAGGAAATGACATCTTCATTTTGAATTGATTTCTTCAACGCAGCTTTAAGGTGGGTTTCACTTGAAATTTGTAATCGGAGTTCGTTGCCGATTGGATAACCAGAACTGGCAGATGCTCCTGCACCAAGAAAGATGACATGTCTGGTTATTCTGCCATTGGCCTGCATGTGGAAAGGGTAACAGACGTAGCGCACAACGTGCAAGGAAACCAAAATTAAATAATATGCTTGATGGAATAAGGGAGCTTTTACAAATGCCTAGCCAAGCAATTCGTGAAGGCCAATATGCAAGTATCACAGCTTTTCCAAAATGAATGAATGAAATGCATGCGATGGCTAATTTTAATAAATTGTTGCTATCATTAAACGTTATAGAAAGTATAGCAGCACAATTTTTGTAAGCATCTAGGGCTTAAACTTGACTGTTTATAGTTCATGTTGTTGCGCCGCCGGAAACACCTCAAAACTAACCACTTTATAGCCGTTATGGCTGGCTCGTTGTTGGCAAAAGAGGCGAACCCAGGAAGCGGTCGTGGCTGGGAACGTCACTTTTTCGTCTCCGCCGTTTCCGGTGGTGGTGTGGTAAACGTCCGTCCAGGATTTGCCGTCCGTGCTGACTTGGATGGCGTAGGCGCTGGCAAAGCTGTTGCCAAAGCGATCGTTGGCCCATTTTAACCGGACTTCATCAATGGCCCGTGCTTGACCTAAATCGACGGTCAGCCATTGCGGATCCGAGTTTCGCGATTCCCAATAGGTGCTCGTATTGCCGTCGGTCGCCATTTTTGCGGCTGAACCATACGTGGAATTGCGCTCGGCTGAAGAACTGGTCGTCGGTTGAAAGGCGGCCAGATCATGGCGATCTGGCGTTGCCGGGGTTTGTTCTTCCAGGAAGGGGATGGGTTCGGCGTAGGTGTCGGCCAACCGCAGGGAGGATTTCAAGCGAATGTCGCGCGAGGAATTGCCGATCTGTACTTCGTACGTGCCGGCGTCAGCCCGCCATTGTTTCCCGGCCACATCGCAATAAGCCAATGCTCGCGGCGATAGATTAAACGAAATTCGTTGTTTCTCGCCGGGTGCCAATTCGACGCGCTGGAATCCTTTTAATTCGCGGATCGCTTTATCAATCTTGGGTGCGGGATCATGAACGTAGAGCTGAACCACGTCCGCGCCCGCACGGCTGCCCACGTTTTTTACGTCCACGGTGACCGTGACCGTTCCATTCGTCGCCAGTGATGACTGGGAAAATTTCAGATTCGAATACTTGAAGCGGGTGTAGGACAGACCGTAACCAAATGGAAACAACGGCGTGATTTCAGATTTATCGAAATGCCGATAACCGACGTAAATACCTTCCGCATAATTGACGTGGCCGTTGACGCCGGGAAAGTTGCCAAAATCCGGATAGTCCTCGCGACGTGCTCCCAAGGTAGTTGGCAGTTTGCCTGACGGATTAACATCGCCAAACAACACTGCGGCCAGTGCGTTACCGCCTTCCTGTCCGGGAAACCACGCTTCCACCACGCCCGCCACTTGGTTGAGCCAGGGCATCAATACCGGTGCGCCGTTGTTCAGGACGACGATGGTCTTTTTATTGACGGCGGCGACGGCGCGGATCAAGTCATCTTGATTGCGGGGCAGGGACATGGACGACCGGTCGGAAGCTTCACCTTCGGTGCCCTTGGTGGAAACAAAGACCAGCGCGATGTCGGAATTGCGGGCGGCTTCAATCGCCTCGGCATAGGGCGCTTCATTCACGCGCGCCCAATCCAAGCGGGCTACGGCCTCACCCCCATGCTGGAAATATTCGACGCGCAATTTATGACTTTGACCGGCGACGAGATCCACTTCTGCCGTCAGTGGATTGGCGGCGCTATCAACCCAGTGATCAATGAGGATTTTGTCGTCGAGAAACAAACGACAGCCATCGTCTGCTGTCAGGATCAATTGGTAACGTCCGGAAGCCGGCGGGGTCAGGGTGCCCGTCCAACGCACGCTAAACTCTGACTGCGAGAAGCCCGGCGCGGGCGGTCCGTCGCTCCAATCGAATTGAATATCCGGGTCGGCGCGAACCAACGCCGGTTTGCCTTCAAGTTTTCGATTCGTGAAATATTCGCCCTTCAAATCCGCTAAAGCACCTTGAGAAATCGGTGCGCCTTTTTCTTTTCCCGCGGCATACACCACCTTGATGGCACTGCCCGCGCGCTTTTGAATGCCGTCTAAAGGACTGATGGAATAGAAGGGGGTCACTTTGGGACTGCCCGCCGCCCCAAGTTCCCAATTAACTGCCGCCGTGCCGATGCAGGCTACTGAACGAATCTTTTGATCGTTGAGCGGCAAAATGTCTTTGGAGTTTTTCAAAAGGACAATGCCTTCCGCCGCCGCTTTGAAACAAAGCTGCTGATGTTCCGGCGAGTTCACCAGTGAATGATCAGGCGTGATCGAGCCATCGAGGAGGCCGGACCGGATGATGGTCCGCAGTATCCGGTGGACGCTGTCATCAATGGCCGCCTGCGAGACCAGTCCTTTTTTCAAGGCATCCGCCACGCGATTGTGGGTCATATATTCCTGACCGGGCATTTCGAGGTCATTCCCGGCATTCAACGGGCCGACGGTATCCTGTACGCCGCCCCAATCCGATACGAGCAAGCCATCGAAGCCCCAGCCTTTTTTCAATATCTCCAGCATGAGATATTTATTGGCGGTCGCTTTGTAACCATTGATTTGATTGTAAGACGACATCACCGACCAAACGTGGGCTTCCTTCACGGCCGCTTCAAACGCCGGCAGATAAATTTCCCGCAACGCCCGCTCTTTTACCGCCACGTCAATCGTGTAACGTTCCGTTTCCTGATTGTAAACGGCGTAATGTTTTACGCAGGCCACGCAATTGGAACTTTGCATGCCCTCGATGTAGCTCACGGCCTGACGAGCGGCCAGATAAGGGTCTTCACTGAAATATTCGCCATTGCGTCCGCCGAGCGGCGAACGTTGGATGTTGACGGCCGGCCCCAGCAACATCTGCGCACCGGTTCCCTTGTTCTGCGCTTCCTGGCCAATCGCCTGGCCGATGTGCCAGACCAGGTTGGTATCCCAAGTGGACGCCATTAAAACTGCCGCCGGAAAAGCGGTGGCCGGGCCCAGCATGCTATCCGCACCGCCGCGCGCGCCTTGTCCGGCGTCGATCATAGCCAAGGGTGGCACACCGAGCCGGGGAATCGGCTGCGTGGTGAAACCGGTGCCGCTTAATAGGCTGATCTTTTCATCGACGGTTAAATTCGTGAACAAATCTTCGACCCGGTCAGCCAGTGGCGCGGTTCGATCTTGATAAAGATGATCGGCGGCAAAGGTTTGGCTTTGGGCCATCAGCGCGAGGCCAAGGACAATTCCGGTCAGCAATTTTTTTGGCATCGGGTAAGACTGTTTCGATTGAATTTTCTCCGACTTGGTCAAGTTCATCATATGGGGCTACGAATAATTTTTTCTCAGGCGAGCAGGGTGTTCAAAATCTCGGCATCCTCCGGTCGGGCGCTCAGTTTCAACGAAACTGATTCGCCGCTGACCGTCCATTTTCCCGTTTCGTCACAGTTGCAAAATCCGGCTGACTGCACATTGCTGTTACCCGCCACAATTTCGTGTCGCAGAATGGGAGCGAAGATCAGGGGCGCTTCCAATCCTGAATGCTTGATGATGAGATATTTCAATTTCATAAAGCGGAAATGGTTTGCGGGAAACGTTAGTTCACCGTTGATCGTTCAAATTTATGGTTTGATGTGACCGGATGAATTCAAGTCGCAGTCAGTTTCCACCACGCCTTTGGGATCAAACACCGTGACGTGCATTTTTTGAAAGACGTCCTTGCCGGAATAATTACCTTCGCGTTTCCAACTCAAGGAACGTTTTTTATCATTCCATTTAAACGTTGTCTGGCGTACTTGTCCTTTCAGATAAGCGGTCGTGCTTCCGTCATCTTCCACCAAAGTAAACGTAGCATCTTTGCCCGGATAGATTTGCAGATCGAGTGGTCCACCCGGCAGTTCGCTGGTGTGTTCAACAACCGGTCCGAGCGGCAGGATGGTTCCGGCACAGACATAGATAGGAATTTCCGCCAAAGCAGCGGTGACCGAAATGCGGCTGCCACCGGTGAGGGTCTGGTTGGTTCCAAAGGCATACCAGTTACCAGCAGGTAAATAGACGGACCGCTTGCCGCCGGGTTGCAAGATCGGCGCGGCCAGTAGTGAATGTCCCATCAACCATTCATCGGAGAGATTGGCAACGTGTGCGTCATCTGGAAATTCCATGACTAGTGGCCGCATCAAAGGAACGCCGGTGTCAAAAGTTTCGTGCGCGAGACTGTAGTAGTAGGGGATCAAGCGGTAGCGTAGATCAATCGTCTGGCGCAGAACTGCCAAGGCATTCGTGCCATAGAGCCAGGGGAAATGGGGTTGATAGTGAACTTCTGAATGCGTGCGGAAGACGGGAAAGAAAACTCCGGCTTCCATCCAGCGGCAGATGAGTTCCGGCGCCGGATTACCAAAAAAGCCGCCGATGTCACACGCGCCATACGGCATGCCAGACAGACCCCAATTCAATAGGCTTGTCGGCGTAGCTGCCAACACATCCCACGAGGACACAATGTCGCCCGTCCAGGCGACGGCGCCAAAACGTTGCGTTCCCGGCGAGAACGAACGGTTCAACGTCCACAAACGTTCATTCGGACGGAAACGTTTGATTGCGTCCCATTCACTTTGATTCCAATAAAAATACGTGGTGTAGGATGCTTCGCCTTCGTCATTCCACCAGCCATCGATGCCCGACTTAAACAACCCAGCCGACTGGTTGATATACCATTCGCGAACGTCCGGATTGGCAAAATCCAAATCGCGCGCGGCGACTTTACCGGTGGAATGCGATTGCAGATCCCAGCCTTTGGCCCGGACCATTTTCAAAAGGTCGTCGTTGCCCAAACGCGGCTTGCGGATGCCGACGGAATGCACGCCCTGGGCTTCGTATGACTTGATCTGTTCACTTGGGTCGGAAAATAAATTGGTGTTCCAGCCAAAGTCTTTGAACCCGGCTTTGCCTTCATCGGGCACTTCGTAGTCGGGCTTGGTGGTGTACCATTCGAAATCGTAGATAAACGCATCCACCGGAAGATTCAAATCGTGGAAATGTTTCAGGGTGTCTTCAATGTAAGCGCGATTTTCCCAACCCCAGCGGCTTTGCAGATAGCCAAACGTCCAGCGAGGCGGCACCGGGGCCGCACCGGTCAGTCGTGCATAAGCACCCGCGGCGGCTTTTAAAGAGGCTGCCGGCATCAAATATAAATCCGCCCGCGATCCAGGGAAATTCCAAGTCACATAATCGCCATTGGCGGCCGCCCGCCATCTGGCCGGATGATTATCATCGGTGGTCACGGCGAGCGCGGCGTAGCCAGCCTTGGACCAGTAATAGGGCAGGACGGCTTGCCCGTTGAAAACACCCGCCTTGGCTTCGGTCTGGGTCAAATTTTTGACGCCATTGCCGCAACCATAGACTTCAAACGGAGCCTGTTGATTACCGCCCAGCATAATGCTGACCGATTGATGGCTGTTGGAGCCTTGGGAGTTCAACCCGCCGAGTTGATGCCACGGAATCAAGGTTTCGCCTTGGCTGTTTTGCAGGGTCCATTCGCCGCTTTTAAGATTCAGCAATAATTTTCCGGCATCGGTGGCGATCCCGACCACGTCATTCTTTTTGATCTGGTGCCACTTGACCGCATCCCCGGCATTGGTATCGGCGAGAAACGTGCTGGCGGAGGGTTGCGATTGGTGGTCATAGGCCAGACTCAAACGCAGGGCATCCGAGGAGGCGACGGCCAGTTCCACCTGGGCCGATCCATACGGAATCAGCAAGCCGTATTTGGTTTTCGTGATGTTCGTCTGGGCTTGGGCGCTGCCGCCCACTAGCAGCAAAACTGCGCCCAACATCAAGGCTTGCGACCGTAAATTGAATCGAACAAATTTATTTTTAATCATTTTGTACTCAAACTTTGTCACAGACGAAAATTGTCACCGGGTTTTGAACTGAACGTTCAAAATGACTCGGTTTTAACGTGCCGGAGAAGGTTTTCCCAAAGGTAGTGATTTCCTTTTAACCGCCCAATAGGCCGAGGGGACTATTGCTTTCAATTTGTCGCGGCTTAAAAATATGAACACACAGCTTTTAAGCAGGTTTAACCGGTGATAAATTCATTGCGTCCAGCGGGATGATTATTACGGAGTCATATTTATTTTATCTATGCAGGGTCAAAAGGTCAGCAAGACACAAACCAATCACGGTATCACCACGGTTGGCATCGTCGAGGATGACGTCGCCATCAGCCTTTCGCTGCGCCATTTGATTGATAATGCGCCGGGTCACCGTTGCGTGTGTGTTTGTGAGAACGCCAAAGTGGCGTTGACCGAGATTCCGCATCATCGTCCGGATGTAGTGCTCATGGATATCAATCTGCCCGGCGAATCCGGCATCGCCTGCACCGCTCAACTAAAACACGTTCTGCCGGGGTTGCAGATCATCATGCTCACAGTGTTTCGCGATCCCAAGGCGCTGTTCAATTCCTTGAAAGCTGGTGCCTGCGGTTATCTCCTCAAACGCTCCAGTCCGGACGAAATTCTGGAAGCCATTGCCGAAGTGCGCAGCGGCGGTTCACCCATGAGCGGGCAGATCGCGCGCATGGTGGTGGAGGCGTTTCATGAGCAGGCCGCCCAAACCACGGAAGCCGAGCAACTGAGTGCCCGGGAGGAAGAGGTTTTGACGTTGCTCTCCAAGGGCCTGGTCAACAAGGAGATCGGGGATCAATTGCATATCTCCAAGGACACAGTTCGCGCGCATCTGCGAAAAATTTACGAAAAGCTCCATGTGCGCTGCCGGATCGAGGCCATCAATAAATATCTGAAGCGCCACGACCTCGCGCCGAATCCGATTACGCAAAAATTATAGTCATGGATTTGGTGGGGATAAATTTTGCCACAGAGTCACAGAGGGCACAGAGAGGGATGGGGCAGTGAGAGTTTTAAGTTTTTAATTTTTAATTTTAAGTTAAAGACTTCTGTCGGCAAAGGTGGATGGGCATTTGGGCAGAATGACAGAATGGTCAGAATGGAATGAGATACATTTTCATTCGGTAAATTCTGTAATTCTGTCTAAAAAACTTTCCCAGCTTGATGTCCTAATTCGTGAAAATCCGTGCAATTTGCGTCAAAAACTTGAGCGTTGAAAGTTCGGATTTTTGCAATCGTAAATCGCCAATCGCACATCGTAAATTTGAATCTCCTCACGTCATCTCCTACAAGCTAGGTCCCCCTCATCCCGGCCTTCTCCCCGTTGGGGCGAAGGAGAGCGATGCGCTGTGTACTGATGGTTCGTTCACTCATTTCACCAATCCAACGTTTGGTGGTTCACAGACGCGGAAACAATTTCTCCCTCGCCCCGCTAAACGGGGAGAGGGCCGGGGTGAGGGGCTTCAATCATCATCTTGTCTCCCACAAAATGGGATGCCCCGCCAAAAAAATACTGGCACGATAGTTAAATCGTGCCAGTGGTTGAGTCACTAACGTTGCGATTATCGCAACTGGATTAAGGCGTGACGGTCCGATAGAACATCTGACTGGAGGAGGCGTTCGGGTCGTTGACCGTTCCCACGCCGTTTTCCTGCGGCGTCGCCGTTCCGACATCCGTCCATGTATCCGTCAAGCTGCTGGCCCGTTGCACGCGATAGGTAAAGGCCGGATTGCCGGTAAATGAGACGTTAAAACCACCAGCCTGAGGGCTGGGTGCCAGCATGTTATTCGCTTTCACCATGCCCAAAGCATCCGACCAGCTCGCTCCGATGCGGATTTCATCAACTCCCAGATAATTGCCGTCGAAGGCGCCCAAGCTGATGCCGTTGAACGACATGTTGCCAACATTGGTCAAGGTCACCGTCGCTGTCGCCGGTTCCGTCAGGGAAGTGGGATTGCGATAGACCGTCACGTTATCCGCATGCCCCGGTTGGAAATCAATGCGGACGATATAAAAGTCCACCACCAGATTTCCCGTTGGCCCAGCAGTGGAATCACCCACGCCCAAGTCCTGGAACTGGCCGTTGGGAGTGCGGAAATAAACATCGTTGGTCGCCGTATCGTTGCCCACGCCGGCGATGCGGCCCGGATCATCCAAATTGCCCCGATGGAATTCGAATTCGTAAAAGGCGTTCGGCACCTGCGGTTGTTGGAGGAAACTGACGTAGATGGTTTTACCGGCGGCTCCGATATTGCCGTTGGCATCCAGGTAACCGCGCTTCGCAAAGGCTCCGTTGGTCGTGCAATCCAACCAGCGACCGATTCGGCCGTTGCTGAAGTTGTAATAGGAATTGCCGGTCGAAAGGGCATCGTAGCCGGGTGGCACATTCGTCCCGCCGACCATGCTGTTATCCTGGATAAAGTTATTTTGACCGCCAATGTTCTGCCAGGCGCCACTCCATCCCAGACCGCCATTTTGCGAAACCCCGTCAATGAGGGAAAATCCTCCGGTGTAATCAAAGCCTTCGTAAGCAAAGATACGATCATTTTCCAGATAGACCGTGACCGTGGCCACGATGCTGGTGCTCGCACCAAAGATGTTGGAGGCCACCAGTGAATAGTTACCCGAATTCGACACGCTGATATTTGTTAAGGTCAAATTGGTGCTGGTCGCGCCCGGAATTTGGGTGCCACCAAAATACCATTGATAGCTGACCGCCTGACTGCTGGCCGCCGCACCGTTCAAACTGATGGTGCTGCCGGGCAAGCCGCCTGAATAAGCCGGTTGCAGGGTAAAGAGGGGAGCGATGCCTGTCGGGGCCATCACCACCAGATTGTTGAACCAGAAATCCTGACCATTGCTGAAAGGACCGGCGACCAGATTGGTGCGCAAGAAAGTCACCTGACTGATGGAGGCGCCGTTCGCCAGCGTGCCGCTGAAGTTTGAGCCAGTCGTCAGGTCGTAGAACGTGTAGGTCGTGGCCGTGTTCAAGACGAAGGCAAAGTTATCCAATTGTCCCGCGTCAGTCGCAAAACCCGTGGCTGTGCCGGTGCCATTGGCATCGGTGAAATGGCCATCGGTCGTATCACCGCCTTGATGCCAGTAAGTGAAGAAAGTGTTGCCATTGGTGTCTTGAAGCTGAATGGCATTCTGATTGTTGGCGGTGTCCAGCGTGTTCACTTTCAACTGCATCAGAAACGTTCCACCCACGGCCATGGGCGTGTTCAACGTGCGGATCGCCGTTGATTGGCCGGGACCCGAACCGTTCCAGATCGCAAACAACGTCGGCAAACCACCGGCGATATAACTGCCACCGCCAATGGTGCTCAAAGCCCATGGTCCAAAGCCAAAGCCCTGGTTGCCATTGAAGCTTGAATAATTTGCCGCCATATCAAACGCGTTGGTGTAGCCAAAGGGAAGAACGGTCACCACGACCACGGAACTGGTGGCTGAACCCAAGGTATTTGAAGCGATCAAAAAGTAATTGCCGTAATTGGTGAGACCCACGTTGTTCAACACGAGGTTCGCCGAGTTCGCGCCGGCCAAAGCCGCATTATTAAAATACCATTGATAATTGATCGTCTGGCTGCTGGACGCCACGGTTCCCAGCGTCACCGTTCCACCCACAAAACCCATGGAATTGACCGGTTGCGTGGCGATGGATGGTGGTGTGCCAGCCGGGGAAGTGATCAGCAACGTATCGAATTTGAAATCCTGTCCATTGCTGGGTGCGGTTGTGGCCGCGTTACCCCGGATGAAAGTGACCTGCGTGATGGGCGCTCCCGAGAGCACGCCACTGAAGCTGTTGGTGGTCGTATCATCATAAAAGGTATAGCTCGTGGCACTGTTCAAAACGAACCTCAGGTGGGTGAAATTTTGGTAATTGTACGAAAATCCCGTGGCCACACCCAGGCCATTGGCATCGGTGTACCAGCCATCAGGGTTGTCGCCGCCGATATGGAAAAAGCTGAAGACAATATTTCCATTCGCGTCCCGTAGCGCCACGGCATTCGTTTGGCTGCTGCTGGTCAAGGTGTTCAGCAGATAATCACAGGAGAAGGTCGCGCCCACGGCTAACGGAGTATTGAAAGTACGATTGGCGGTGGAAATGTCGCCAATGGTATTATTCCAAAGACCAAAGGAGTGAGGATGCGCCCCGGCGTCGCTGGAGATATAAGTGCCGCCACCGGGCGTGCTGATGACCCACGCGCCGAACCCAAATCCCTTGTTGCCGGAAAATGAGGTGTAATTTGCGGCCACATCATACGCATTGGTATTTTGCGCCGAGGCGTGATTGGCTCCGAAGAGAGTCACGGCCAGCAAGGCGGCAGCCACGCCGCCTGTTTTCATTTTGATTCTGTTCATTATCATAAATTGGATTTCAAATTTTTAGTGCGATATCGGTGATCAACGAGTGTCAGGTACCCGTCTGGTCAGCGCATCCGTCGGCGAAGGGCCAACAACATTCCAACGCCGGAAATTCCCGCCAGCGCCACGGACGATGGTTCCGGCACGGTGGTCAGGGACAGGTTATTGAATAAAAAATCGGTGCCACCGCCGCCGCCAGTTGCCGGGTCGCCGGCGAGGTTTGCCCGAAAGACTTGAACCTGAGCAATGGCAATGCCGGAGAGAATGCCGGTAAGACTGTTGCCTGTGGTCAGGTCGGAAAAGGTGTAACTGGTGAGGCTGTTCAGCGTGAAGGCGAACGAGTCCATTTTGTTGAAATCGTACGCAAATCCCGTCGCGGTGCCGGCACCGTTGGCGTCCAAGTAATTGCCATCGGGATTGTTGCCGCCTTGTTGCCAGTAACTGAACAAGACGTTTCCCGAATTGTCTTCGAGGTTGAAACCGGCGTGCTCCAGCGAACCATTTAAATGTCCCATCTCGAGCGAGATCGAAAAGGTTTGTCCCACCGCCAGGCTGGAGTTGAAGGGACGAGTGGCAAAAGAACCGGTACCGGCACCGAAACCGTTGTTCCAAAGGCCAAAGTTTCCGCCGCCGCCCACATAATGTCCACCGCCAGAAGTGCTCAAGGTCCAGGCCCCAAACCCAAAGCCGCCGTTGTATCCCGTATCAAAGTTGCCGCCGCTATAGGCCGGATTGGAAGCTTTGTCGAAAGCGTTGGTGACTGTTTGCGCGAAACTGGAATTGGTGGCCAGTTGAAAGGTGGCCACGCCGAGGAGAGCGAGCGCTGCGATTTTATGGTTTGATGGATTCTTCATTTGATTATGGTTTTTGCCCGTAGGGTTTAGCGAATTGCGAATTGGATTTAGCATTTATGCGTTGTGCCAAGAGTCGTGGGATGCGTTTCGAATCATAATTCTTTCCCAAGTGCCTGCAATAGTCCGACAAGACTAGTGGCCGAATTGAGGATTGCAGATTGGCGATTGAGGATTAGGGGGAATCAGAATGCCGGGCCAGGCATGTGATCATTCCTCCTCATCGTCGTCCTCGTCCTCATCCTCGCGTTTGTGGAGAATTGGTGAGTTAAAGTCGAGGATGAGGACGACGATGAGCATGAGGACGAGTGAAGTCCCAATGAATCCTGCATAATCCTGTAAATCCTGCTAAAAATGGATGGAGCAGGCTACTGTAGGCCAAAGGATTTACGCGCGTCTAACGCTTCATGGAGTGCGGCGGGAAGCGCAGCGCCATGCTGCTTTCGTCCGGACGAAAGCTTTTCGGATTAAGAACAAACTGGGTGCGCGCGAAAGCGGTGTCGCCGCTACCGCTCTGCCACCGCAATCCAAGACCTCGCGGGCTCGCGCATATCCTCCTGTCCTCCTCATCGTCATCCTCGTGTTTGTGGGGCTTCTGAAGTTAATTGCCGAGTTGAAGTCGAGGACGAGGACGACGATGAGCATGAGGAGGAGTGGGGCACGCGATTGTGGAAGGTGCGTAGTGTGCTAACTCCGTCCCCAATCCTCAATCCTCAATTCGGCCACTAGTCTCGTCGGACTATTGATGGGGAAAGCAAACCGTTTATCTTCGATGAACACCAATTCGACCGCCTGCGTGCAAACGCGTTTTTGGCGACGCCGGATGGTCCATAAATACATGATACGCAAATCCTTTATCTGCTCGAACCAGCGCAAATCGTTTCAGGCTTTTACTTTGATTGAGCTGCTGGTGGTCATCGCCATCATCGCCATTTTGGCCGCACTGCTGCTACCGGCTTTGGCCCGAGCGAAGCTAAAAGCGCAGGGCATCAGTTGCATGAACAATGAAAAGCAACTGGCCTTGGCATGGACGCTGTATGCCGGCGATTTTCAAGAGCTTTATCCCCGAAATCCCGGTGATGGCGGGACTACGACCTGGCCGGTGGCGCCGATCATACCCACCCGGTCGCCGGATGCCTGGGTCGCGGGCAGCATGCAAAGTGCGGTGGATCAACAAGACAAGACCAAGATCGAATACGAACTGCTTTTCCCTTATGCCAAGGCATTGGATATTTATAAATGCCCGGGCAATCCGAAAAATTATGTCCGCGGCGTTTCCATGAACGGGTACATCGGCTGGAGCACCCGGGCAAATCAGGCCGGCGGAACCTTTCAAGTTTACTTGAAGAGCGCGCAAGTCAGCCATCCCGATGCCCTGTTCGTCACCCTTGATGAAGATCAAGACACCATCAACGACGGATTTTTTGCCAACAATATTGCCAGCCTGAACATGGCCAATAACGTCAGCTTGAATGATACGCCAGCCACGTATCACGGCGGCTCCTCCGGCATCTCTTTTGCCGACGGCCACGTGGAATTGCACAAATGGCGCGGTTTTAATTCGAATGAAGCGGCGAAAGCAGCGGCTGGCATTTCGAGCGGCGGATTTACGTTAACCGACCAGAACAGCCTCAACGATCTGCATTATCTCCTGCAAATAACGACCCAGCCCGCCGGAGGCAGTTGGTAACGAATTAAAGGGCAATGATGTTCGGCTTTTTGGCGGCTGATTTAGCGTGGCCATATTTCCTGCATGAAAACCGGCGCCTTTCTTAAAAATATTCGTCAGGGTTTCACGACCCCGCTGCTGGCAGCGTTGCTGCTATTAAGCATTGGCAGCAATCCCATCAGCGCTTCGGTCAAAGGTGTCTATGTGGGCGGCGATTTTTATCCGCCCATCGCCAATGCTGCGCTCGCAAAAAATTCCGGATTCAACACCATTTTTTTGTTCGCCTTGCACGTTTATGCCAACGGCGACATCTATTACAACGATACGTTAGTGGCGCAAAATGGCAGCTTCGTTGGCGACCCAACTTGGGGAGCGCAGCTGGCGGCATTGCGACCAACGATAAACCGGATCGAACTGGTCATTGGCGGTTGGACCGACCCTTCCTTCACCTACATTAAAAATCTGATCACTGCCCAAGGCACTGGCTCCAGCAGCATCCTTTACCAAAATTTTCAAGCATTGAAAAATGCCACCGGTGTTGATGCCATCCAATACGACGATGAACAAACATATGACGCTACATCGGCCGTGGCCTTTGGTCGTATGCTGGTGGCTTTGGGCATGAAAGTAACGTTGTGTCCCTACACCGCCCAAAGCTTTTGGACCAGTGTGAAATCACAATTGGGCACCAATGTGGATGCCGTTTATCTCCAGTGCTACGACGGCGGGGCCGGGAATGACCCGGCTAATTGGAATAATGCCTTTGGCGGTTTTAAAGTGTATCCCGGTTTATGGGGCAACACTTCGGATGCCCCGACGGTCACCAGTTCCATGCGGCACTGGCAGCAAAACCTGGGAATCACCGGTGGCTTTATGTGGCTTAACGGCGGCTTGCCCGGCGATGCGCCTAAATGGGGACAAGCATTGGCCTATGGCTTGGATTCCTTGAACGGGCTGGTGGGCGAAGATTCTGCCACGAATTATTCCGCCACGGGTTTTACCGGCAACGAAGGTTTTGGCTTTGGTGCCTGGACTTTAAGCACCACGGGCGGCGGCAGTTATCTTGCCGGCGGCAGCCCGGCGAGTTTTGGTCTTTGGAATAGCGCCGTCAATGGTCAATCCACCGCCAGCCGGACTTTCAATGTGCCTCTGGCGGCCGGCCAGTCATTTTTGGTGCAACTGCGGAACAATCATTTGGATTATCCCACTACCACAAACGCCTTCCAATTGCGGGACAGCGCCGGGAATGTGCTCTTCAGTTATTGGCATCAAGGCGGTGATGGCGCCAACGGACATTATTTCGATGCCACTGGAACGCATACGGCCACCGACTTTGCCTATGATTTCAATCAAATGGATCGCTTCGCTTTCACGCTGAATACGGTCACCAACTACACATTTTTCGATAGCACTACCGGCGCCAGTTTTAGCGGTACCCTATCCAGTCCGGCCATTGCGCAAGTGGCGTTCGTGCGGGCCAATGGCAGTTCCGGGACGATCAGCGACGGCAACGATTACCTGTTCAATGGTCTGGTTGTCTATGTCCCGACCCAGTTGCCGGTGCGGTTGCTGCCAGCCACTTCGGGCTGGACGATTAATTTTTCTGCCACGCCTTGCCTGAATTATCGCGTCTTGCGCGCCACGAATGTGATCGGGCCATGGACCAGCGTGGGTACCGTTGCCGCTCAATTCAATTCCGGCACTTTCACTGATTCAAACGCCCCGGCGGGCCAGTCATTTTACCGGACGGTAACACCCTAATGGACCCGCAAACTTCATCGGTAATTCCTGGTCGCCATTTTCTCAATGGTCGGGCAACGCTGCCGCTTTGCCTGTCGGTGGGCGCGACGATGCTTTCCCTGATCGCCTTGCTGCTGAGTGAAAGTCCGGCCCGGGCATTTACCAGCACGAATGCCGATGCTGTATTCAACGCCTATAATACCGCTTTCTATTCAATTTTTTCGACCGGTAAAGCGCACTACAAGGTTAATAAGAGCGGAGGGATTAATTATTTCTGGGGCCAGGCCGAGGAGATCGAAGGCGTCCTTGATGCCTATGAACGGACAGGAAATTTAGCCTATCAAACGAACATCACCCAATTGCTTAACGGGTTCAGCAGCGACAATGGTACCAGTTGGTCCGGGAACATTTACAATGACGATATCATGTGGGCGTGCATTGCCTATTTGCGCGGCTATCAAGCCACCGGCAATGCTGCTTTTCGGGCCATCGCCAAATCAAACTTCGACCTGGTCTATGCGCGCGGTTGGGATAGTGCGTTGGGCGGGGGATTATACTGGAGCACGGCCAAAGCGCAAAAAAATGCCTGCGTCAACGGGCCTGCCGCCATTGTGGCGAGCCTGCTGTATCAGACCTTGGGCGATACCAGCTACCTGGCCAAAGCGCAGAATATCTACAATTGGGAAAAATCGGTTTTATTCAATCCCACCAACGGCGCGGTTTACGACAACATTGCCATCAACGGAACCATCTCAACGTGGAGCAGTACTTATAATCAGGGAACCTTTGTCGGCGCGGCAGATTTTTTAGGCGACACGACGAATGCTGTTCTCGCTTCGACGTACACGATGAACAGCTTGGGCAATTCCAGCGCCAGCGGTTATTCCATCCTGTTTGATTACGGCTCCAATAATAATAATTCGGGCTTCAATGGTATTGGTATTCGCTGGATTGCCCGATTCATGAAGGACAGAAATTTCCAATTTCTGTACCTGCGCTGGTTGCAAGCTAATGCGGATGCAGCTTGGAACCTCCGGCGCACTGCGGACAATCTTTCGTGGTGCCAATGGGATCAGGCCACGCCGGTCGTCAGTAATTTATTGTCATGGGATTGCATCAGTTCAATGGTGGCGATGCAGGTGGTTCCCGCCAGTTCCAATGCGGCGGCTCCGGTTTTTACATTGCAACCTGCTAATCAAATCACGGCCGCGGGTAATGCCGTCAGTCTGAGTGCCAGTGCTACCAACGGCTCAGCCATTGCCTACCAATGGTATCACGAAAATAATGCCATCGTCGGTGCGACCAGTTCCAACCTGACGCTCATCAGCGCCAGTGCCAGCGATGCTGGCAATTATTGGGTGACTGCTTCCAATACCGTCGCTCAAAGCTACAGCCAGGTGGCGCAAATCATTTTGTTCGGTGTGACCAACGGCATTCTGGCGCAGGACTCTGCCACCAATTACAGCAGCGCCACCGGCATCACCGGCAATCAGGGCTTCGGATTTGGCCCTTGGAGTTTGAGTACGACGGGTGGCGGGAATTATGTCACTGGCGATAACCCGCCGCTGTTTGGCATTTGGAATAGCGCGGCCAATGGGCAATCCACTGCAACGCGTGCCTTTAACCTGCCATTGCGCGTCGGCGCATCGCTGACGTTGCAACTGCAGATGAATAATCTGGACACGACCGCGAATCAAAATGGCTTCACCCTTTTGGACGCCAATGGAAATGGAGTGTTCAGCTATTGGCATCAAGGGGTAGACAACGCGAATGGACATTATGCGGATGCGAACGGCACGAACACCGCGACTGGCTTTGCGTATGATTTTGGTAAAACGGACAGCTTCAAATTCACCTTGAACAGTGCGACCACTTACACGTTTACGGACGTCACGACGGGCCGGAGTCTTAGCGGACGACTTACGGGCGCAGCGATTGTCGGGATCACATTTTATCGAGTAAACGGAGCGACTGCTCCCGGCAATGGTCAGGATTTTAAATTCAATAATCTGGCCATCA
>DASYEY010000076.1:0-16747 GCA_036498725.1 Verrucomicrobiia bacterium
GGCAAATCTAAGGGGCGGCCACTGCAAAGCAGCTGTGACCAGGCGCCGTGAGTTTTGGTTTGTAGCGGGCAGGCGAAGAAGTGGATTGCACTGGCGCTCTCATTCGTCGCGCAAAAAAATCCCATTGTGCCAGCAATGGGATCGTTGGTGACGCCGGCAAATGAAATTTGAAGCGCCGTTGGTGAATGAAATGGAAACAGCAAAATAAAAGCCATCAGCAAAATCAGCACGACAAGCATGGTGCAGATGGGAATGATTCTTGATTTTTTACTGTCCATGCGGTCAAACCTTCACCGAGAAAATTTCCGGTGAGATCAAGCCCTCCATCACCCGGGTGACGCTGCCGGTCATCAAAATGTCGAAGCCGTCGCGGATCTCGATCTTGATGATGCCGCCGGGGCAATGGACGGAAATGTCACGATCCACCAGGCCGAGTTTATGGGCTACGGCCGCCGACGCGCTGCTGCTGCTGCCGCTGGCGAGCGTGTAGCCGGCACCGCGTTCCCAGATCTCGATCTGGATGTTGGCGCGGTCGAGCACTTTCATAAATTGCACATTGGTCTTGCGCGGAAAATTAACATGCGTTTCCAGTCCCGGGCCAAATTCATGCGCGAGCTTGGCGCTGATCTCCGGCAACGGCAGGACGCAATGCGGGTTGCCGATGGTCGCGGCGCAATAGGTGAACTCGCGGCCGCCGACGGTAAGGGTTTCATTGATGACCTCGCGTTTTGCGCCAGTCACGGGGATTTTCTCGCTGTCGAAACTGACTTTGCCCATCTCCACCCGCACCATGCTGCCGCCGTCAAAAACGGTGGAGCGGACAAGGCCGCCATCAGTTTGGATGGCAAATTCCTCATTGCCGACAAATTTGATGTCCCACAGGTAACGCGAGAAAATCCGCAGGCCGTTGCCGCTTTTTTCCGCGATGCTGCCGTCGGGATTGTAGATTTTCAGCGCGCACTTGGCTGTGGTCGAGGGCAGTGGTCCCAAAAGGATGCCATCTGAGCCGACGCCAAAATTACGATGACAAATGGTTTTGACCTGCTCAGTCGTCAGCGGCGCGGATAAATCTTTCGGGTTGATGACGATATAGTCATTGCCGAGGGCGTGATATTTGGTGAAAGCAATTTGCATCGGCGTAAATTAGCAACCGCCCGGCAAAGTGTAAAAACAGAACTGGTTAAAATTTGTTTATGGAAATTCGTCCTGAAGGGACGATGGATTCACCCGGGAAAAATTGACAAATGGAGGTTTCCGCTGTCCTTTCAGGACGGAAATATATGGGGGCGGCAGATCCCAGCCACTGCGTGCCTGGCTAAGTTCCAGTCGTGCCTTCAGCACGAACAGCATCTGCGCAAAGTGATTCATTAAAAGCAAAACCCTCTGCGGAAAAATTTATTTAAGACAGCTCGCGCTAGCTTAAACCGAAAAGCCTTGAAAAACACATGTGGTTGAGAAGGTTTCTTCTGGGCAGGTTGCAAGTTCAGAGGTCAGATTTTGCAATCGCAATCGCAAATCGCCAGTCATAAATCATAAATCGAAAATTCTCCAAGCCAGAGCCTCCTCGCGTCGGTGCCTACACTTTAAAGGCGGGATATTTCCTGATGATTTTTTGTAACGACTGAAATCCTTTCAGCAAACTTAAGCCGGGTTGGAGCAGGTGCGCGGAGCTGATTTCATAAATCCGGCCATTGCGAATGGCGGGAATTTCATGCCAACCGGGGCGTTGGCGGATCGCATCCATATTAACTTTGTTGCCGCACCAACTTGCGATGATGATGTCCGGCCGGCGGCGGATGATTTCCTCGCTGGTCACGACCCGGTCAGGTGCGCGGGAACGATTTCGTAATTCCGGAAAAATATCTTCGCCGCCCGCCGCTTCGATCAATTCACCCACCCAGCGGATGCCGCTGATGAGTGGATCATTCCATTCTTCAAAATAAATCTTCGGGCGTTTTGATCGAGCTGACCGTTTATTCAACATTTTTCCAAAAATTGTTTCCTGCATTTTGGCCACCAGTTTTTGCGCCTTCACTTCACGGCCAACGACGCGGCCCAGTAGCAGGACAGTTTCAAGAACTTCGTTGAGCGAGCGTTGGTTGGTCGCCAGCACGGTATGGCCGCGCCGGATCAATTCCTTGGCCGCTTCCGCCTGCACATCGGAAAAGGTGATGATGAGATCGGGCTTGAGCTGGTCCACCTTGTCGTAGTTGACGTTGGAAAACCCACTGACCCGCGGTTTAAGCCGCGCGGCGGGCGGTTCCATGGCAAAGCCGGTGACGCCGACAATCTGCTGGCCGCAACCCAGGGCAAAGAGGATTTCCACCGCCTCTGCGCTCAGGCAAACGATGCGCCTTGGATGCTTTTTTATCACGCGAGACAAATAGCAGGGGCGTTGAATGGGGGCAAAACTAAAGATCAAATCGAAGTAAGGTGATTGATCTTGCAGTTCAACGATGGCTCAATTCTGAGGCTTAAGCCGGTTGGTAATCATGAAAAAATACCCAATCTGTTTGGTTTTATTTGCATTCGCATTTGCTGGCTGCAAGAGTTCTCAATCTTCTGCCGACTGGCATTCACCTGCCTCGTGGTCAGAAAAACTGATGGAACACGAGATATCCTTGTCCTTCAAACAACCGGTGGATGTCACGACCGAGATTCGGCTGGTTTCCATCAGTCACGACCTGACGACGACGATCCGCCTTGATTCCGGTGCAGAGGTGTCGGCAACTCCGGGAAGTTGTTTCGAATGTGATGAGTTTGGCCGGGCTGGTTTGGAACTGGTTTCAGCTTCGTTTGAGACGGGTACGGCCAAATTGCGGCATAGATGGAGCGAGACACACTGATCCGTATGGTGGAGACAACCTTTTTGCGTATATGAAAACATTCATTGATTCGTTATCCCTTGGTTCAGGCGCGGCATTGATTGCGGTTGTCTCAGGGCTCTTAGCCTGGCCGCTTGGCTATGTGCGCAAGTCAGGGGTTCGTTGGGGCAGCGCATTAATATTACCAGGAATTCTTTCGTACTGTCTTTACTGGTCACCCGTCTGGCTCGGAGCAAATTCATCTGGCTATTTTAGCTGGGCGCCACTGTTTGTCGGCGCGTGGTCTCTGGCAGGTGTTGTTTCGTCAGGAACAGTTATTTTTATCATGGGTAGATGCCGGGCAAAACCTGCGTCTAAATAACCCTTTAGTTGCAATCTTTTTACGGGATTGACATTATTATCGGCAAGAACTCACTGCTTGAGATCTGGGTAGTGCGGCATTTTTGAATTGTGAATAAATTATCAGTCCAAGACATTCAGATGTTTGTTGCGGGCGTATTTGCGCTCATGGGTTTTTATGGTGCCTACTGGCTGCCTTACTACATCTTTACCCGCGACACGCTTCAGATCCTGTCGCATTTGCTAATCGCTTTGGCGTTGCCCTTGGGAATCGGCGTATTGCTTGGCTCTGCCCGCGCGTTGTTATTCACTCAGATTTATCTTTGGGCGGAGATTATTTTAGGATTCATCGCCATTCCGGTCATTTGTTTTATATATCCGTCCGAGGCGGTTTACATGATTTGGCGAAGTGGTCCCTCTATCCTTATCTGCCTGATGCTTTTAGGACTGCTCATTTGGAGTCGTTCCAAGCGGTTCAACAATGAACCGGATGTATAAATAAAACATCGGTAAGCCTTTATGAAAACATCAACCTCACTTTCGCGTTGGCTGAGTTTTCGCGTGGCTGCCTGCGATAGCTTTTATACTCCGCTCGTTGTTTTGCTCACATTCTTAATTTTTGAGGGTCTCAATTCCGCCGAGCCCCTGTCCGACGATATTTTCCTGGTGCTCATCGGGATTTGTATCAGCAGTCTGATTTCGGGAATCGCGAGTTTGTTCGGAATTCCCAAGCACGGGGTCGGGCGAATTTTGTCGGCGGCCTTCTTCGGCATTTTATTAAGTTTGGGCGTCGCGTATGTGGCGGCAGTTTTTAAGTTTATTCCCAATGCTTGATGCGATTTAAAACTAATTAGAGACTCGTCACCTCGTCTCCTACAAAACTCAATAAGTTTTATTCCAAAACACATCCGTAAGTTGACGGATGGCCGCTGAGTCGCCAACGCGGGCAGTTTGCCACCAGGCGGGAAATAAACGGCGATAGCGCGGTTCGCGAAAACGTGCATCAATCAACAGCACAACGCCGCGATCAGTTTCCGAGCGGATCACCCGGCCAACAGCTTGAAGCACGCGGTTCATGCCGGGGAAGGTATAGGCATAATTAAAGCCATCGCCATTTCGTTGGTCGAAATAGTCCCGAATCAAATCCCGTTCGATAGAAAGTTGCGGCAGGCCGACGCCGACGATGACAGCCCCGATCAGATGTTCGCCCACCAAGTCAATGCCTTCCCCGAAGATGCCGCCCAGCACTGCAAATCCCACCAAGATTTCAGGATGCTTTGCCCAAAAAGCCGCCAGAAAATCTGCCCGCGCCGCTTCGGTCATGGTCGGTTGCTGGACCAGGCAACGGATCTGCGGATGACGGGATTGAAATTCTGCCAGTACCGAGTTCAGATATTGGTAGGAAGGGAAATAGACCAGATAATTTCCCGTGCGACCTTGCACCGTGGCACCGATGGCATCCGCCACTTTGCCCAGCGAAGCCGACCGGCCTTTGAAATGGGTTTGAATCGTATCTTGAATCAATACCGCCAGATGGTCTGGTGGAAAAGGCGAGGCGAGTTGCAAGGTGGCATCATTCGCCTCACCACCCAGCAACGTGCGATAGTAATCAATCGGCGTCAGGGTGGCGGAGAAAAACACCGCCGCATGACTCCGGTCCAACGATTGCCGAAGCAGAAATGAAGGGTCCAGACAAAATAGTTTCACCCGCGCGCCGTCGTTATTTTCAATGATGGTCGTGAAATGGTCGTCATAGATTTCAGCAGTTCGTTGAAATGAATTAAGCTGGAAATAAAGCGATAGCAGCTCTTCTCTAAATGTGGCTGGCTGGTTTTGCGCGAGCCACGCTTCGGTTTCAACGAGCGCCTCCTCCAACAATGCGATCAATTTCTCCGGAATCGCCTGGCTCACTTGCGCGTTGCCTTTCTCGGATTTCACCAGCGCAGTTTTGGCGGGAATTTTCGCGGGAAACAAATTAAGTTCCTCGGCTGGGTCGGAAGCCTCGCTCATTTCGCCGGTGACTTTGGAGCCGATGGCCAGTTTGCGCAGTTCATCGCTGAGCTTGCCCAATGCCCGGGCACAGCGCGGCACGGACTGCTTAAGTGATTTCCGTACGGCTACGATATCCGCCGCATTTAGGTCGGCGGAAAACATTTCCCGGGCTCGATCCACCAGGTTATGAGCTTCGTCTACCAATAAGCCGTAGTGATTACTGGTTTCAGAAAAGTGACGTCGCAGATAAACTTTGGGATCGAAAACGTAGTTATAATCGCAAATGACTACGTCACTCCATTGGGATACGTCCAGTGAAAGTTCAAACGGACAGACCTGATGTTTTCGCGCAACAATGTCGAGATTGGCCTGGTTGATTGCTTGCAGTTCCAGGGCTTCGCGGATGGCCGGTTTTACGCGGTCATAATAACCCAAGGCCAGCGGACAGGTCAGGGGATCGCAAGGTTGGCCGGACTGCACACAGACTTTTTCCCGGGCGGTGAGGGTGACGGTCCGCAGTTTCACGCCGCCTTGTCGCAGATCTGCGCCGGCTTTTTCGGCCACGCTTCGGCCAATGGTCCGGGCGGTGAGATAAAAGATTCGTTCCAATTTCCCCACACCCAGCGCCTTGACCGCCGGAAACAGCGTCGAAATGGTTTTTCCGATGCCGGTCGGCGCAGATAAAAATAGCCGTCCGCCCTTGGCAAGCGTGCGATAGGCGGCCACGGCCAATTCTCTTTGTCCCGCTCGATAGCCAGGGAAGGGAAATGCCAGTTGGCGGACCGATTCATTTCGCAACTGGCACCAATGATGTTGTTCCCGCAACCAGTCAACATAGACGGCGATGGTGCTGGCAAAAAATTCCTGTAATTCCACAAAAGAAAACGTTTGGCGAAATTCGGTGATCTTGCCGGTTTTTAATTCGAGATACGTCAGCAGCGTGGTCAGTTCCGGCAGCGAGTGTTCCCGGGCGTGCAGGAATGCATAGAACCTGGCCTGCGCCCAGTGCAGGGGATCCGCCGTGCGATCCCAAAAACTGGCCACGGTTTTTATCTCTTCCAACCACATCTCGCCGGGGCCGGGAAACAATCCGTCGATGCGACCCCGAATCAACAAGGTAAACTCAGTTGTCTCGACCTCGTATTTGACGGGAATCTCCGTTTGATAACCCGCTGGCCGGGAACGTTGAATTTTTTGATGACCGCGAATCCCGGCCAACGCCCGGTCAGAACCAACGAACTCGCGTTCGGTCACGAGATCGCCCCGGCGCAGGACGAATTCAACCAATTCGCGCACGGACACCGTATGCGCCGGTTTTTTTGTGGCAGCGGTCACCCTCAACTTCCTTCCAATAAATCCAGGCCGGGAGATAAATCCCGCCGCGGGTGGGCAATCGTTAGTTCCGGTTCGGCAAACGGCCGGGTACGGCGGGCCTTGGCCCGCATGAAATCAACCACCCACTCCAAATCTTGATCCCGCATTTCCTGCGCATAGACCGGCAAGTAGTCGCCGGTCTTTTCATTCACCCATGCCACCAAGTTATCAGGATTGCCCGCCAACAGTTCAGTCAAGGCTTGCGTGGCTTCGTTGACGCTGGATTCTTTCAAAATCACGACGGTTACCACCGTTGCCAGCCGGCCATGGATCCAGCCTTCGGGCAGGGATGCCACGGCGGCACCCGGATTCAGCGCCTGCCAGAGCAGGCGGGCGAGGGCGGCCCGCAGATAGGTCACGGCACTGCCGAAAGGTCCGGCCACTTGCCAGTCGGGCAGCGGTTGATTAGCGACGGCCAGCTCGAGCGCATCGTGTTTGCCGCGCCAGACTAGAAAGCGCGGTGGACCCAGCCAGACACCCGCCCGATTGAATTTAGGTTTCAGCGCGAGCAACAGTTCGGCTTCCCGGGCGAGCGCGGCCGCTTCATCGGCGCATTCCTGCAATTCAATGCGTACCACCGCCCGCAACAGGCGCAATTGACGGCGCGCCAGGCGATCGGGATTGGCCACCCGGTAACTATTTAACCGTTTGCGAAGGTTTTTGGCTTTGCCGACATACAATATCGTCCCGGCTTCGTCCTGCATCAGGTAAACGCCCGGACGTTCCGGTAGTTGCCGGAAGAAATCCTGGCCCAATCGCTCGACGAGCGGTTGCGGATCGGGCCAAAGCCGTTGTTGGGCGCACTGCATCAGTAAGAATACACTTTATTTTTTTGAATCAGATTTGGACCTGGGTCGTTGCAAGATCCAGTTTATGGGTGCATTGCAAAATTCACAGGCCGGAAAGACATCCCCTTCGGTATAGATTTTGACGTCGGCATGGCCACAGCCCGACGCCCAATACAGGCCATTTTTCGAGCAGATCTCACCGGACCGGCAGGTTAAGCTTTCGTTTTCCATAGGTTCAGTTCCAAATCTTTTACTTATAACAAAGCTGTCAAGCCCCCCCTTGGCTGGAACTGAGAAACATTCAACATTGAACATTTAACGCCGAACATCGAAAGGGAAACGTGTCGCGCGAAGGCCGCGAAGAGGGCGAAGGAAAAACTTCTTAGCCACGGATTGAACCCAAGGAATTTACGATTTACGACTGGCGATTTACGATTGCAAAATCTGACTCTCAACCCTCAACTTGCAACTCTTAACTTGTTTTTTAGCCACGGATTGAACACGGATGAAATCCAGATGGGGATGGGAAGCATTTTTAGACAGGATTGACAGAATTTACAGGATGGCGGAAAACAGAACCCAAAACCCAAGGCTCAGCGCCTAAAACCTAGAGCCTGACTTCCATCATCATTTAATCTGCGCAAATCAGCGAAATCTGCGGGCAAAAATCCGTTCCTATCCGTGTTTCATCCGTGTTTCATCCGTGGCTAAAAGAATCCCTCTCTCTGTGCCCTCTGTGACTCTGTGGCAAAATCATATGTGAATAATCCCGCGTTGGATGGCAGTGGTGACGGCTTCGGTGCGGTCGGCCACGCGGAGTTTGCCGAGGATATTCTTCAAATGATCTTTTACCGTGTGTTCGGAGATGTTGAGCATTTCGGCGATCTCCTTATTCGCCAGGCCTTTGGCGAGTTCACGCAAGACTTCCACTTCGCGCCCGGTCAGCTTCTCAAATGATTTGCGGGAAGCCAGGCGGCTGGCCACTTCCTTGGGAATCCAGCGCTGGCCGGCGAGCACGGCGCGCAGGGCGGGGATCAATTTTTCACCGGAAGAATTTTTGAATACATACCCTTGGGCCCCGGCTTGCAGGGCTTTATGGATCTCTTCGTCGCCGTCGAAGGCGGTCAGCATCAGGATGCGGGCGAAGGGATATTTATCGCGGATTTCCCGCGTCGCCTCGATGCCGTTCTTGATGGGCATCCGCATGTCGAGCAACGCAAGATCGGGCTGGCAGCCGCTATACAGTTCCAGCGCCTGCGCGCCGTCCGCCGCTTCGGCCACGACTTCCATGTCCGCTTCGGTGCTGACGAGCGCGATCAAGCCCAGCCGCACGATGTAATGGTCATCGGCGATCAGGATCCGGATCTTATCAGTTTTTTTCACAACGTTTTAGCAGCCGGCGAGGGCGGTTGCGCGCATTTCAGAGTTTTTATCCAAAGGGATTTTAATTTCCAACAA
This sequence comes from Verrucomicrobiia bacterium, assembly GCA_036498725.1. GTDB lineage: Bacteria > Verrucomicrobiota > Verrucomicrobiia > Limisphaerales > UBA11358 > UBA11358. The sequence goes on from DASYEY010000076.1 coordinate 8,777, forward strand.
GGTGCCCTGGCCCGGGGCGCTGACGAGATTGAACTGGCCGCCGAGCCGCTTGACCCGTTCGGCGATGCCGAGCAATCCAAAATGGCCTTCGCGCGGACCGACGGCCTGCTGGGGCACAAAACCGCGGCCATTGTCCTGAATCCGCAAGATCACCTGTTGCGGGGCAAATTCTAATTGCAGATCCACGCGCGTGGCCCCGGCATGTTTAATGACATTGGTGAATGCCTCGTGGCCGATGCGGAGAAAGTTTTCCTCGATGACCTCGGGCAGCACGTGGACTTCACCCTGGGTTTTGAGTTCAACCTGGACGCCGAGATCGCGGGTCATCTGCCGCGCATTTTCCAGCAAAGCCTCGGCCAGATCAAAACCTTCCTGCACGAGCCGGCGCAAATCCCAGACCGATTGGCGGACTTCGGCTTGGCTGCGGAACATCTGTTTTCGTGCGATCTCCAGATGGTTCAGCGAGCCGGGCGGATTCTGGTCGTGCAACTTCGCTGCGGTGTCCAATTGCAACGCGATGCCGGTCAGGGTCTGTTCCACGGTGTCGTGCAATTCCTGCGCCAGCCGCGTGCGTTCGGCGAGAATGGCCTTGAATTGAATCTCGGACTCCTCGCGCGCCGTGATCTGGAATTTCAATTCCGCCGTGCGCTGCTTGATGCGTTCCTCCAATTGATCGTGCGCCTGCTGCAATTCGTTTTGCGCCCGTTCCCGTTCGCGGATCAGGAAATTGAGGACGGAATTTTTTCGCGACAACATGACCGACCAGCTGAAGATTACAATCAACACGGAACAGATGATGAGGAAACCGAACAACAATCGTTGCGGCGTGAACCAACTGGGTTTTTGCAGAATTTTAAAATCGTCCGGGCGGCGCAGGAGAATCTGGAACGATTTCAATTTGCCTTCGTTATCAATTTCCGTCAGGCAAATGCCGTTCACTTCGATCGTGCTGCCAAGGGGAATCGCGCCCAACTCCGGCTGGCTTTGGACATCATCCGCCTCGGCGGTGAATGTGAAATTGGTGCCTTGCAAGACCAGCACGGTCTTGATGGTGGTGTCCGTTTTTTTGGCGTGATCGCCGCGTTTGGCGATGCGCTCAATTAATTTGCCGGCGAGCGAGACGTATTCCGCGTGGTGCAGGCCGTTTTGCAATTCCTCGATGGTTGCCGGCTTGGGCCGGATGAGCACCGGCGGCGCCGTCGTCGTCTGGAAAATGGCGTCCTGCAACACGGGCAGATAATTTTCAAAGTTCGGAAAACCGACGGCCTCGACGACTTCGCCCGGTGCGAAAACCTTGAGCTGACGGTTCTGGACCTGCAAACCGCCGCTCGCATCCTGGAGAAAAATATATTCGCCCGGCTTTTGCAAGGTGACCACCCCGCGGACGTGCACGCGCTGGTCCAGGGAATTGTCCCGGCGAAATTGCGCCATTTTATTCAAAGGGATCAACGGCTTCTCGAACGGGTTGACGCGTTCCGCTTTTTCCACCACCAAATCCGCCAGCACCGGGATATACACTTCCACCGTGATCAACTGGCGCAGCGAACGGTTATGGGCCTCCGCCGCCGTGCCGCGCACGCGCACTTGCGAGCCGATCAATTTCTGCGGTTGAAAATCAGCGGCGGCAGCCACGTAAGCCCGAAAACGATAACCGCCCACAGCCAGATCAATCACCAGGCGGGTGCCGTCCAGACGCGCATCACGAACGATGGCGGAAATCTCAATGCGCTGGCTATCCTCGGCGCCGGACATCAATTGTTCGACCGAAACCGGCTTGGCCGGCGGCAACGCGGCGGTGCCGAGCTTGGTCACCTTGGGCGCGGTGATCGTCGGTGCGTACGCGCCGGCATAAGTGATGCCGGTCACTTGCACCACTTCGCCCACGGCGGGCTGCCGGCCATTCACGTTATCCACGAACACACCGCTGGTGTTGTCCTGCACGAAGAAGCGGCCTTTCAACGCCGGATCAGAAGCCGTCACCACGCCGGTCACCAACACTTTGCCGGGACGCGCGGCTTGTTCGGCGGAAAGGGAAATGACATCCACGGCATTGGTCAACAGGTCGCCGGAAGCTTGCGCGGAAGCGGGGACATGAAAGGCCGGCCCGCCCAGCAATACCAGGGCTATAACTAATGAAAACCCTTGATGCCACGGCCTGCAAATGCCGGTTTTAAATGTTGGGTTGATGGTCAATTACAAGTTTTGAACCGGTCAAAGTCCAGATTAATTTCGCCGGCTTTTTTAGCCACAGATGAACACAGATGAAACACGGATGAGGAGGGACTCACGCAAAGACGCAAAAGCGCGAAGCCAAAAAATGAAAACCTAATTTTAATCACGGATGAAATACGGAAAAGAATTTTTGATGCAGATGACATAAGATTATTCGAACCATCATAGCCTCTCGTCTGGATTTCTTCTCGAATGACGAAGCAAGGAGACTGATAAAAAACTAACATTCAACATTCAACTCCGAACTTTGAAGGTGGCGTGGTCACGCGTCCTTGGGCGTTGAAAGTTGAATGTTGAGAGTTAAATGTTTTTTCTGTGTTGGACATTTCATAAATATCAATTGGCGGCTGCTGTTTGCACGGGGTCCACATAGAAGGGGATGTTCGCATAAGCCGCGTGGTGTCCGGCGAAAACATAAGTGAACAGGCGGTATGCGCCCGGCTCGCTCGGGGCGGTGACGGTGACCCGGCTTTGATCGGCGGCATGAACCAATCCCGGAAACGACTTCGGTTGCGTTTCAAAATCGCCGCCCGTATGCAAGTCGGTGCTTTCGGCCATGACCGTCCAGGTGTAAGCGAGCGGGACTTGGTTGGTTTCAGCCACTTGCACAAATGCAGGATACGTTTCACCCGGTTTAAGATGGATGTTTTGCATCGCCGTTTTGCCGTCCAGTTTGACATCGGCCAATTGCGGGCTGCGATCCGCCGGCCATTCGCCGCGCCAAAGATAATGCATCACATCAATCGTTTCCGTCTCCTCGCCGGAGGCGAGAAACATGCCGTACCACGTCGGGGTGCGTTCCTGTTTGTGGCCCCACAGAAAAACATACGAACCAAGGCACTCTTTGCGATCAGACCAGATGGACGCCAGAAAGCGTTTTCGATAAAAATCCGCTTTCGTGGTACTGTCATTTTCGATGGGCGCACCCCAGGCGGTTTTCCTGACTTCCCAATGGCCGGTCGCACCCCATTCCGTCACCAGATACGGCCCGTCCCAGCCGGACTCGCGCAGGTAACGCGGCAGATTGATGATGTCGCCATACATCTGGAAGGATAACAGATCCAAATCCGGCGCCCGGCTTTTCACCAACTGGACCAGCTCCGGTTTGAAGCCTGCCAGCGGCGTGGTCGTGAGATGATTGGGGTCCACTTGATGGATCATCTTGGAGATATCGTTGACCGCATCCCAGACCTTGGGATTGTGCGCATCGAGATTCAGTTCGTTGCCGATGGCCCAGATGATCAAGGCCGGGCTGTCCTTATATTTGAGCACCTCCGTCTTCACGCGCGCGAGTTGACGCGCCACGGCGGCGGGATCGTTGTAATCAAAGCCCAACCGTTCACGCTGAATATCCAAACCCATCGTGACGTAAAGCCCGTTCTTCACGGCATTATCCAAAATTTTCCGGCCGGAGATGCGGCCGCCGTCCGACTGCCAGGTGCGGATGGAATTGCCGCCGTGGGCCACGAGTTTTTCCTGGCTGCCGAGTTCCATCCCGGCGCCTTTGATATAAAAGGGATGATGATCCACCAGCAACTGGTATTGATCGTTGGTGTGGAGGATTTCAACTTTTACCGGGCCGTTTGTCTTCGTCAACCCGGCTGCCTCCGCTTTGAGCGGGGAATTGAAAGTCGCAGCCAGGATGAGAATCATCGGTGAAAGCGTCGGAGCCACGGTGAGCAGCCAGCGGTGAGCGGCGGAATCCTTTGAAATATCTTTTAACATGGCATGGTTACAAGCGGATGAGCGAAGCAGCGCTAACATTCAACATTGAACATTTAACCCCGAACTTCGAAGGTGGCATGGCCACGCGTCCCTGGGTGTTGGACGTTGAATGTTGAATGTTGAATGTTGAGTGTTGAATGTTGAGTGTTGAATGTTGAGTGTTGAGTGTTGAGTGTTGAGTGTTTTTTTGGAAATGGAAATTTCACAGTTTTCAACAGGTGATTCATTTTAATTTGAGACTCGTCACCTCGTCTCCGACAAGCTGAGGTCATTGATAGAAGGATTTCTCCAACTTAATGGGGGATCATATAGGACCGGTCAATCAACTGTGCCAGGGTCCCGGAAAAATCCATCCGGTTTTGATAGAAATAGAAATTTCTCGAGCCGTCCGCCCGAAACGTGGTCAATGCCCGCAAGTCCTCCACCTTGCACCATTGCGCTGAGCCATCACAAAACACCTCGTTGGCGCCGGCGGGAAAGAGGGCGCCGCCTTTCAAGTGCGTTGGCAAACTGACATACAGCGGCGGTTCATCCTGGGCATCCGATGGAATCGAACCCCATACCCCGCCGGGATTGACGACCACATCCGCCGCCATGCACCAGTGCGCCTTGGCGTTGCCCAGCTTCACCGGGCTTAAACTTGGCATGCCGGACGGCGTGACTTGATTCATCCAGGTCGTGATGCCGCCGAAGTATTGATAACCGATGTCCCATTGATTATTGGCGGTGCTGAAGGCGATGGCAAATTTCGGACGGCCTGGACACGACCAGATGCTGGGCATATTGGATTGGATTATCAATCCCACCGATTTGGCCGAAGACGCATCAATCGGATTTAAGGCGATCTGATTGTATTGATTCGCCGTGGCGGGCATCAGCCGGGCGGAAACCACCCGGTCGCTGAAATCACCGGCATAAACGGTCATGCCGATGCCGATCTGCCGCAGGTTGTTGAGGCATTGAATCCGCTTGGCCTTTTCCTTCGCCTTTCCCAGGGCCGGCAACAGCATGGCGGCCAGAATGGCGATGATCGCGATGACGACGAGGAGTTCGATCAAGGTGAACCCGCGATGCTGATTTGGGACTGGTTTTATTTTTTGCTCAGTTGAAAACATAATGGATATTTAAATGGAGTTAAGACCCCACCCCGGCCCTCTCCCAGAGGGAGGGGGAGGCAGCGCTAACATTCAACCTTGAACATTCAACCTCGAACTTCGAAGGCGACATGGCCACGCGCACTTGGGTGTTGGACGTTGAATGTTGAGCGTTCAATGTTTTTTTCTGTGCCGGAGATTTCATGATTTTTCAAATCACTGAATCATGACCCGGTAAAAGCGCTGGCTGCTGCCGAGATTGTCCATGACTGATTGATTTAAACCATTACCGGACAAAGAACCTCCCGCCAACGGCGTCCAACTGGCATCCGTCAGGCTGTTCTTATATTGAACCGTGTACATGAAGTTCAATTGCGTCGGGAATGACAGCTGGATATTCGGGCCGCTGGTAGTCGCCGTGATCGTCACGGGATTGGCCGCCACCGGTACCAGCATGAAGAAGTTGGCGTCTTCGTTATTGTCGCCGGTGAATTGGAATGTCTCCACGCCGTTGAACGCGACTACCACCTTATTCGTGCTGGCATCCACCAGCGGGACATATTGCCAGGTATTGAAACTGGTGCCGGTGCCGATGAAACTGCCCAGCGCCTGCGTTACCTGGCTGGAAGTTCCCGCCCCGCTGATCACTTGCGACAGGCCGAGATTGAAGGCGCCGTTGCCCGCCGATAACCGGGCATAGACATAGAAATTGCCGGAGGGGAAGGTGCGGGTATAGTTGATCCAACCCGTCGCCAGCCAGCCATACACATCGTAGTCGTGGATGCCCGCGTCCTGATTGACCGATTGCGCGGTCAGATATTTTTGACGGGCACCGTCGCTGGTGACTTCCGTGGCGACGTAATCAAATGGCCGGTAAAAATATGTCGCCGTGTGGCTGTTGCCAAACAGATTGGCGATATCAATCATCAGGTCACCCGATTGGCCAAGATAACTATTGGTTGCCGCCTGCGAAGTGGGTGCCGGATTATCAATGTAACGATTATTGCTGCCGTTCGGCACGAGGCTGTAATTCGGATTGAAGTCCCAATCCTCCGCTTCCCAGGTGTAATAGGCCGGGTTGTACGTATCAAAGCTCACCGTCGTCGTATGCGTTTGATTGGTGTTATCCACGATGTTCATGACGGCGGTGTAGCTCGTGTTCGGTTGCAATCCGGCGTAGCTGACCGTCCAATTGGTGGCCGAACCGTTGAAGGCCAGTTGCGTCGAGACATCGGCACCGTTCACGGTCAAATGGATGTTCGTCGTATTGATGCCGTAAGTCGGGCTGCTGGCGACGAAGGAGAACGTGTTCGTCTGCTGCATCAAGGCCGACCCGTCTGGATAAACAGTATCAATGCGCGGCAGATCCGTGCGGGCATTGAGCAACATATAGAAGTTTGCATTCAAGCCAAACGCGCCGGCCGCAGCTTGTTCGGATTGGTCCACGGTCAGGTCGGTGACGCGGAACGTGTTCACGCCATTCGGAGTGACGTTCGCGTAATTGCCGAATTTGTCCATCAATGGCGCATACAAGTACGCCGAGTAACCGTTGCTGGAAGGGATCGAGAAGGTGCCGACGTGTTTCGTCAATTGATTTGCCGTGCCCTGACCGGCAATGACCTGCGACAAGGAGGCGCGAACCGTGCCGATATTGGCGCCGGAAGCGAGGCGCGCGTACACGTTGAACGTGCCCGCCGGCCAGGTCTTCGTGTAATTCTGCCAGAAACCGGGGCCGACAAAGCCGACGTTATAATCCGAGGCGCCGGCGCTGATGAATTGCTGGCGGGTGGCATCGGTGATCGCCGTGGTCGCCGTCGGATCACTCGGACGATAATTGCTCGCACTGGCCCCGGCATACGGCGGCACCGCGTTTTGATTAAATTCATCCGTGCCGAGAGTTCCGACCTGACCGTAGTAACTATTGGCCGCCGCGCCCGTGCTGGGAACCGGATTATCAATGAATTGTCCGTTGCTGAAGTCAAAGTCTTCCGCTTCAACTTGGAACACCGGGTTCCAGGTATCCATCGTGAAATTGGCGCCGCCGGCATTGCCATTGTCATCGGTGACACTGATGACGGTGACGTAGGTTTTATTGATCTGCAATCCCGGATAGCTCACGTTCCACACCGAGGGTCCGCCGCTGAAGACCAGGCCCGCCGAAACGTTCGTATTATTGATGGTCAGCTTGATATTATTCGTATTGATCGTGGTGACTTCCGAGCTGGCGGTGAATACCAGCGTGTTGGTGGATTGGAACAGCACCTGGCCGTTCGGATAGACATTGCTGATGACCGGCTGATTTATGCTGGCCGGCACGAACATATAAAAGTCCGCATTCGCCCCGCCGCCGGTGGTCGCCCGCAACGTATTGACGCCGGACAGATTGACGGCTGCGATCTGGCCCAGATTATCGCGCAGTGGCACCCATTGGAAACTGGTCAGCGCGCCGCCCGTGAAGTTGAACGTGCCCAGGCTGGAAGTGGTCTGGGTACTGGTATGTTGTCCGCTGGTGACCTGGGACAAGGTGATGATCGCGCCGCTGGCGGTCGAAGCGCGGGCGTAGATGTTATATTTTCCCGCTGGAAACGTTTTGGTGTAGTTCTGCCATTCGGCACTCGACCAGTTCGCCACCATGTGGCCCACGATCGGAACACTGGCTCCGTCCACCAACGTATCGAACTTAAACCAGGGTTGTTCCCCGGCGGCCACGGGCGTTTGTGTCCGCGTGCTAAAACCGTCCACTGCGCGGTAGTCATTGATGTCACCGCCGCCCGCAGCTGCGCCCTTGTGGGTATCAATTCCCTCGGCACTGTCCTGGCCATAATAACTGTTCGGATCCGCCGGATTGCCGTCGGTATAGGTCGGATTATCAATGAACTGCCCGGCGTTATAATCAAATTCTTCCGCTTCGATGATGAAG
>DASYEY010000077.1:0-23764 GCA_036498725.1 Verrucomicrobiia bacterium
CTGAAAAAATTTAAACGTCGCAGCCCGCTGCCGCTGCCCCCGGCCTTAACCCCCGAGGAAAAAGCCGCCAAAGAAGCCGAGGAGGATTTAGCCGCCGCATGAAAACTAGCACTGATTCAAAAAACTGCCGCCGTTTTTACGGCCATGGCATTCCCCGCGTCAAACTCAACGACGCGACCGGCAAATTGATTGTCGTCGAAGGCGCGGATGGCTCCGGCCGTTCCACGCAAATCGCCCGGCTCGTGGATTGGCTGGAAACCAACGGCCATCCCACCGTGCAAGTCGGCCTTAAACGTTCCACGCTCGTCAGTTCCGAACTGGAAAAGGCGCAACATGGCAACATCTTGAGCCGGACCACCCTCAGCTTGTTTTACGCGACGGATTTTGCCGATCAGTTGGAGAACATCATCCTGCCCGCGTTGAAAGCCGGTTTCATCGTGCTGGCCGATCGTTACATCTACACCTTGATGGCCCGCGACATGGTTCGCGGCATGGACACGCAATGGTTGAAAAATCTCTATGGCATCGCCCCGGTGCCCGACGCGGTTTTCTATCTGTCCGTCGAACCGGAAGAACTCGTGCAACGCAATCTTTCCAAGAACGCCACGCTGGATTATTGGGAAAGCGGCATGGATATCGGCCTCTCACGCGATGTGTTTGACAGCTTCTTGAAATATCAGACGCTGATGCAGGAAACCTTTCTAAAAATGCAGAAAAACTACGATTTCGACATCGTGGATGCCAGCCGCTCGATGGATTCCATCACCAAGGAATTACGCAAAAAAATCGGCGCGTTGCTGGAGGGAAAATAGACCGCCCCCCAAAAACATACCACCGTGCTGCCGATCAACCTCGGCAGCATTTTTATTTGGTATTCGACGGATTGGCCAGCCCGGCTGGCGCCGAATTTGTCACAGGCAAAACTACAGGTGAATTGGTGGTTGCCTGGTTTTTTTTCACGCCTTTCTGCTGTTTCAACAATTCATCAAACAACTTCACCTGTTTAGGCGTCAATTGCTTGCGGATCTTTTCCCGTGAAACGGCACGGATGTCTTGGAAAGACTTGCGTGATTCATCCTGACCTTCGGCGATGATCTTCTCGATATCGGCGCGTTGTCCGAGCGATAGCTGCAACTCAAATTCCAGACGATCAACAAATTCTTTGCTTAAAATTTCCGGTATCCGCGGCCGGCCCGAATTTGCTTTGGGTTGATTATTGGCACCAGCGGGTGCGGGAGAATTGGGAATGTTGGCCGTGGCAGCCTGGGTTGACAGGCAGTGCGCCAGTTTGACGTGGGTCAGGTCAACATAGTTGACCAATAATCCGCCCGCAATTATTCCGGCAGCAAAAATTACCACCGTCGCAAATATGACCTTGCACTCGTTCACTGGCTGAAGTCGCTTTGGTCCACCGAAGCCAGCAACGTGGTGTCAAAATTCTGCGAGAGGTCTTCCGAGGTGGTGGCGGTGGTGTCCGGCGCAAAGAATGCCCAGGCGCCACAGGCCACGGCAATGACGACGCACGATAAGGCCGCCCGCCACAGCCCTTGCACCCACGCATCCATGCCAGCCCGCACGCTGCGGGCCTGGATCAACGCGGTGATGCGCTTTTCAAAGGCATACGGCACATGGTCGCTCGGTGGATTATTCGCCCGGGCGGCCGCGATCAATTTTTCCTGTAATTCAGGGAGATTCATAATACTTCATCAGCTCCAATTCATCGGACGCGCAAAATTTGCGCACGGTTACAAATACTTTTCTTTGGTCATGCGCGCGAGAATTTTTTTCATTTCCCCGCGGGCGCGAAAGGCGCGAACCTTCACCAACGGCGCCGACCAGCCGGTCAATTCCGCGATTTCCTTGACGGAACGGTCTTCGATCTCCAGCAGCGTGATGACCAGCCGCGCCTCGGGCGACAGTTTTTCCAGCACGCGTTCGACCAGCATCTTCGCCGCATCTGCGCTCTCGCTGACCGATTCCGGCGCGACCGCAAAACGTTCCAGCCAGTCGTCTTCCGGCTCGGACAGTTCACTGAACGAGGACTCGCGATTGCGCTGGTGGCCGCGCAAAAAATCGTAACACGTCCGCACTGCCATGCGCATCAGCCAATGCTCGAAGGGGGCTTCGCCCCGGAAACTTTTCAGCTTGTCGAACGCCTTCAACCAAACTTCCTGCGCGATGTCCTCGATCTCACTTTCGCGGCGGGCATAGCGACGGGCGGTGGCGAAAACGCGCGGAGAATATTTTTGCACCAAAAGCTCAAAACTCGCCGCATCCCCGGAAAGGACTGCGGCGATGATTTCAGCTTCGGACCGTTCCATGCGTGCAGAGAGTAGGCGGGACTTAGAGGCGGGTTAACCCGAAGGTCGCTTCGAATTCGCGGGAAAATTGGGCGATCAATTCAGCCGCCTGATGCGGCTGTTCCAACAGCAGGCGCAGGCGCTCTTCCGTGGATTCCGGTCGCAGACGGATCAATTCAGCCGCCGCCGTGATATTGGCAAGCCGCCCGACGACGTCATGGCGCATTTTGCTTAATCGCGCCTGCAACGCCAGGATCTGCTCTTCGCTCAGCGTTACCGGCCCGCTCAATGTATAATTCGAAGCCATATGCCATCATCGCGGAAATTCCAGCGGGAAAGCAAGCGGCATTCAAGCTACTGGTAAAAATAGCCCAGTTCGCGCAACGATGAATACTCCTTTGGCCGTGCCGGCGTGGGCCGCCCGATAATGATGTGGTCAATCACCTCAATTTTCAAAAGCTGCCCCGCTCGGATCAAATCCCTCGTCACCTTGATATCCGCATCGCTCGGCGTCGGGTCGCCGCTCGGATGATTATGCACCAGCACGATCGCCGCCGCGTTGGCCGAGATCGCACCTTTAAAAACCTCGCGCGGATGCACCAGGATCGTGTCCAGCGTGCCGTCAGAAACTTCGTCAATGCGGATCAATTTATGGCGCGTATTCAATAGTAATACCTGCAACGTCTCCACCGGATTTGACCAGTTCTGCTCCCGCACCAGCCGCACCACGGCTTCGGGATTGTCCAGCACCGGTGATTCGTATTGCAGTTCGCCCGCCATTTTCCGCGCCAGTGCGAAGGCCGCCACCAAGGTCACGGCCTTGTCACGCCCGATGCCACGCACTTTTTGTAAATCCGACACGCTGGCCAGCGCCAACGCCCGCAACGTCCCGAACTTCTGCAACACCTGCTTGCCGACCTCCACCGCATTGGCACCCTGCAAGCCGGTGCGCAATAAAATCGCGATCAATTCGGCATGGCTCAACGCATCGGCACCCAGGGTCGCCAGCCGTTCCCGGGGACGTTCACTTAATGGCTGATCTTTCAAACGAAAAGACGGCGGCATGAAAAATTTGTAAGCGAACCCGCCTCCGAACACACGCCGAAAATTTCAACCCCGGTAAATCATTTCGCGTTCAAGCGTAATACAGTGAAGGAATTTCCGGGAATCGAACGCGTCAAACCGGTACCGGTGAAATGAATCGCTTCAGCTTGGGGCAAAACTGCTCCCGGTTGGTCAAACGTGTCTTCAGCTTTGGCATTCTCCGAAGCCAGCACTGTCGCCTGGCCAAGACCATTCAAATTATCAGCACCGGGAAAATTCAGCCGCACCACGGTCGGCTTCGCGCTGGTATTGATGACTTTCACGATCAGGTCACCGGTCTTTGTATCGTATCCGGCGCTGGTGTGCAACGGCGCGAACTGGCCGTCAGCAGCAAAGCTGACATCATGGATCAATTTGCCATCGAGGTAGCATTTCAAGCGTTTTTCTGCGACGACAATTTTAATGTCGTACCAACGATCTGATTCAATGCTGGCGGCCACCGGTTTGCCAACCGGACTCTTGACTCCATGGCTGCTTCTTTCGAGTCCATACTGGCTGTTGCCCCAACCGCCCAAATTCCACCAATAATAGTCACCCGTACCGGTGGCTGCGAAACCGATGAGAAAACCTTCCTCGCCGCCAGTTTTCCGGGCCTTGAGCGTCAACGTATAATCTGATTGATCAATGCTCGAGGTCAGCCGGGAAAGGTTGGGTTTGCCATCGGCGCTTTGGGTATAAATCCCATTGGCCATATTCCAATCACCGGTTTCACTGGTCCAATTTTTTGCGTCACTGGCAGAAGACTCGTCCACCACCGTTCGATCGCCACTGATAACCTTGACCCCGGCGAACTGCGCCTGCGTATTCCACGTGCCCAGCAGAAATCCGGTTGGCCGTTCTTTAACCGCAACGGATGAGATCGTCGTCGGCAAATAGACGTCACTTTCGTTCATGCTGAATAGTTGTTGCACGTAATAATTCACGGAGGGACAAACCGTCGTATTATTGAAATAGATCAGGTTGGGATGCCATTGCATGTGGTTTTCCTTGCCCAATAAGGGTGCATACGAAGCCATGCGCACGACGTCACCGTTACGCTCCAGCGACGTCATATAGACGGCTTCCGCCAGGGCATTAAATAAAGAGTTGCCCCACGAAGCATATTCACCAACGTAAACCTTCGGTCCGTTACGATCATAGGCGTCATAACGCAACAGGTTCGAAAGAAACCAATCAGGATTTTGGTAATAATGTTCGTCAACCACCGGCACGCCCAGGTCGCCGGCAAATTTCCAGCCTTCATTGAAATCGTTCCCCGATGGTGACGGCCCAACCGTGCCAACGATCGTGATATCTGGATACTTCGCCTTCACCGCTTCGTAGATCATTTTGAAGCGGATGCCGAACGTGGGCGTCTGTGCGTCTTCATTGCCGATGCCAAGATATTCCAGATGAAATGGCGCCGGATGCCCGGCCGCGGCCCGTTTCGCGCCCCAAGTCGAGTTCGTCGGGCCATTGGCGTATTCCACCAAATCCAAAACGTCCTGCACATAGTCTTGCATCTCATCCATCGGCACGCCGCGCTGGCCGCCGGGCGAATTTTGACAGCAAACGCCCGCCGCCAGCACCGGCAACGGTTTCGCACCGATGTCTTCGCAATATTGAAAATATTCAAAGAAGCCCAGCCCGACGGATTGATGATAATGCCAGATGTTGAACTGCTCCTTCCGTTGTTCGATGGGACCGATGGTATTCTTCCAGCGATAAATATTGCCCAAGCCGTATCCATGCGTAAGGCAACCACCGGGAAAGCGCACAAACTTCGGATGCAAATCCGCAATCACCTGTGCCAAATCCGCCCGCAGGCCATTCGGATGGTCGTGGAAGGTTTTTTGCGGAAACAAAGAGACGGTGTCGAAACAAAACGTCCCCGCACCAGCCATTGAAATAACCAACCGCGCATCCGCATCGGTAGCCGTAACCGAAATGGTCGCCGTATATTTCGCCCAGCCCTGGGTCAGGTTGGAAAATTTCGCCTCACCATAACTCGTTCCCGTTTTGCTCTCCAAACGAACAATGATCGGTGTTGATGGCCCGGACGTTTGCCGGGCAAAAAAGGCGAGATTGTATTTGTCTCCTCCCTTAAGGGGAATGCCGTCAAAGCCCGAATTCATCAACCCCACGCCTTCACCACCCTGCGCTACGGTTACGACTGCGTAGTGTGGGTTGACCGTATTCAACGGCACATTCGTTTCGACAGTCACCGAACCCTGGCCATCGCCATGCGTGGTGAGTTCCCAAGACGTCAACGCATTCCAGCCAGCATGATCGGCGGTGGAATATTCAAAGGAACGGTTCTGGATCAGTTCGGCATAAAGGCCGCCGTCTGCCGCATAGTTGATGTCTTCAAAGAAAATGCCGAATAGATCGGGACTGATCTTCATACCCGCCGCTTCGGCCTGAACCGTTACAGTGATGGGCGGGGTCGCATCCGCCGCCATCAGCCGGGACACTGCCGGCGTTGATATCACCACCAAGGTTGCAGCCACGTCCCAAACCGGACGATAAAAAAATTTCCGGTTCATGAATTTATTTTGAATCATAAAAGTCACCTTCCAGGTCACCGCTGTAATCGGAAAAATTGCGTATTACCGGTGATCGGAATGATCACCTGCCATTGGTTGTTGGAAATTTGCGGGGCGGACATGGCACTGATCCAACCGCCGGCCAGCAGATTCGTTCGCGCCATGAGCGTGAAACTGTCCGCCGTCAATGGCCACGACAACGTCAGATAACCAGCGTGGGCAGATGCCTGTAAAATGGGACTGGCTGAACTGAGAACTTCATCCGGCCCCAAAGCCTGGGTCGCAGCGATTTCATTCGTTTGCAGGGCGCCGTTGTAAATACGAAACTCATCAAGCGTCAAATCGGGATACGGATCGGAATTGTAAAGTGAGCGTCCGATATAATTTAAAAGACTACTAACCGAACTCATCGCCACGGTCACAGAATTGTTCAATGCCGCTAAAACACCATTCGTGTAGCAGGCAAGCTGACCGGCCGGCGGATTGTAAACCGCAACCAGATGAAGGTGATTTTGCTGGCTAAGATCACCGGTACCAGACGCATTTTGTTCGCCGGTGTAGCCGGGATCCACCGCCGTGATGGCAATGCGCCCGCCTTGCGGAGCACAGAAAATATAGTCTTCCCCCGAACCACCGCCATCGGTGTTGCCGAAGCCGTAGAAGAAACAATTCACCGGCAACACATTGGGAAACGTGACCCAACTCTCAATGGTCACGGCGGAATAATTATTCAGGATGCCAGCGGGCAATTGAACGTATTGCGCATTTGCCGATGCCAATGACAACTGGCCATTGGCAAACGTACCGCCGTTTGGCAACGTGCCATTCCAAGCCGCGCCGCCAATCGCATCACTGGTATCCGCCGTGAAACTGTAACGATGCGTCAGGACCGGCGGTGGACTCGCCGTCACGGTGATCGGAATGACATTTGTGAAAAACGTGCTCGTGTCAGCAGTGAGGTAATTATAGACGCCAATCAGATTAGCCGTCCCGATTCCCGTAGCTATGATAAACCCCGACGGGCTGACCGTGAATACGCCGGAATTATCCGAACTAAGCCTCAGGTTGGCATCCCCCAGAACATTGATGTTGCTGGCTAGGGTAAAATTCGCATAAGCCGTTAACTGGCTGGAGCCATTCAAAATGAGCGGCAGCGCGCCTGCGTTTAAAGTCAGGTTGGTCAGCGTGCCAGCATTGTAATTAGTTTGATCCGGACCGGCTTGATCGCTGGCCGCGATCTGAAACTTGTCCAATTCACCGTCGTAGATACGAAACTCGTTGATCGAACCGTTCAGCCAGGCGTCGCCCGACCAGAGCGAATGTCCGAGAAAACTGAAGGCATCGTTGATCGAGGCAATGTATTTGCCGCCGGTTGGCACGGACGCCGCCAACGTGCCGTTGACGTAAAGCCCGAGAAACTGGCGGGTCGGCTCGGGATTGAAAACGACCGTCAGGTGCACATTCGTCTGCCCCAACAGATTGTTCAAGGTAAAGCCCGTTTCACTACTGCTACCAGGCATGGTGTCGGTCACTGCCAGCCGGGCACTCCCGCCGTTCGCCGCATTGTTCGGCGCGAAAAAAATGTAGTCACCACCGGAAGTGCCTGAAATGTTTCCGAAGTCAAACAGGCGCGCCCAGGCACCATTTGCCGGATTAAACGTCGCCCACGCTTCAAAGGTCACCGCTCCGGTCGTGAGGTTCGTAGTAGTAACGATAGCTGGGCCCAAGTCCACGTAATCACCCGCAGCTCCCGTCAGATTAAGCTGGTCATTAGCGATCGTCGCGCGGCCGCTGGCATTGTAAAATGTGCCATTGGCGGCACCGATGGAATCATTGGCCGTGCCAGTGTTGAAACTATAACGATGAATCAAACGTGTCGGTGATGCGGTTGAAACCGTCACCGATTGCGTTGCCGTCAAGCCATTATAAGCGGCGGTGATGATGGTTGTTCCCTGTCCGACACCAATAACCAAACCATCGCCAGTCACTAGAGCGACACTGGAATTCACCGAGGAATAGGTCACCGCATAATTGCCAGCGAGATTGATATTCTGTCCGGAAATGCTGCCGGTCACCATCGTGGGCGCTTCCTGTCCGACAGCAAGCGTTGGCTGAAATTGCAACTGCAGATTAGTCGCACTGTTAAAACCATTGCCTTGCAATCGAAAAATCGACAAAGAATTCGCCGGCAAGGTGACGGTGAAATTCGTGGAGGCCACAACGATGCTGTTGGTAACGGGGAATATATGCGTCGGCGTCGCCAGCGAATTGGTGTCACCGGTATTACCGGAAAGTTGAATGACTGTGGCACTCTGGCTGATGGCATTAACTCCATTCACCTTAAACGTTGCGGATACAGTGCTATTATTAAAGTTGACCGCTTTCACGATGATCTGTCCGGACGATGACACCAGGCTGGACGAGACGTAGAGCGGATTGCCAGACGTTGTGATGATAGTTGGCAGCACGACCTCGCCGCGATTGTCGCTGAACATCTGCTGCACGTAATACGAAGGCGTGCCGTAACCCCGCACCCCATTGAAGTAGATCAAGTTGGGCGACCAATTCTGATTGTTGACGTTGGCGAACAACGGCGCATAACACGCCATCGCCACAAGATCGGCATTGCGTTCCAGGCCGGTCATCCACGCCGCTTCGCCGATCGCATTCTGCAAGGTGGCGGCGAAACCCGGACCGATGTTGTAAGCGACGGCATATTCGCCGACGAAAATTTTCGGCCCGCTACGACTATAACTGTCATAGTGTGTCGAATTCTGCGCGAACCAGGCTGCGCTGTTATAATAGTGTTCATCCAACATCTGCACCGGTGCCGTCGTTGGAATCGTGCCAAACGAATCGGCAATAATGTTCATGCCGGGATAAGCCGCCGCGATGGCATGGTAAAATGGCGCGTAATTTGCATTGTAAGCGGCACCACTATTTTCGTTGCCAACCTCGACGTATTGCAGATTGAATGGTGCCGGATGGCCATTGGCGGCTCTTTGCGCACCCCAAAAGGTATTGGTGTCACCATTGGCATATTGGATCGCATCCAGCGCTTCCTGCACCCAGGGACCGAGATTGTTAGTGGGGATCGACTCACTGCCGGACATGCCGCAATTGAGGCAAAGCAATGGCGCCGTATGCAGGTCCTCGCACAACTGCAAGTATTCATGATAGCCAAGGCCATTATCCACCATGTAACCCCAGACATTATTGCGCGGCACACGATTAGCCGGGTCGCCGATGGTTAATTTCCAATGGTAAGCATCGGCCAGATCGGTTCCATCCACCCAACTGCCCCCGGGAAAACGCATGAACGACGGCTTCAGGTTCACCAGCATATTTGCCAAGTCCGGACGCAAACCGTTGGTGCGATTGTTGAATGTCGTCGCGGGAAAAAGGGAAATAAAATCGAGATAAACCGAGCCCGCTTGTGAGATGCGCAAGACCAGACGCGCATTGGCATCAGTGGCGTTTGGAATCAACGGCAGAGTAAAATGTTGCCAACTGGCAGCCAGTCCGTTCACCGAACTTTGAGCGTAAATCATGCTGCCATTCGTGCTTTCCAGCGAGACAGCGATGCTGCCGCTAAAACCGCTCGCTGCACGGGCATAAAAACCGAGGTGGCAAGTCACACCGTTCGTCAGGGCGATGCCATAATAACCGTTGTTCGCTGCACCGATGCTGCCAGTGCCGCTGGTCTTGGTCAGCTTAAGCGATTGCGTATTCGTGGCGCTTAACGGCAGTGAGGTATCAATCGCAAATGAGCCCGCCGCTGTGCCGTTGGTGACCAGGCTCCATTGCGTTGGCGTGGCGGCATCTTCAAATGAACGGTTGCGGATCAACTCCGCATAAATCCCGCCATCGCCCGCCATGTTGATCTCTTCAAAAAAAATACCGAACAAGTTGGAACTGATCGTCGCCGCTGGCTGGTTGGCCTGGATGGTGACCGTGGCCGTCTGCGCATCCGCCCGCGGGAGCCATAACGCCAGGAAAATGCCCGCCAGAATGAAACGACGTTTTCTCATCACAAATAAATCCAACCGTCCTTTAAAAAATCCGCCGCGTGGTTTAATGTTTCAGATAACCACGCGGCGGTTGTATGCCGGATATTTCCTGGCCACCGTTCAGCGGACCAACCGGTAAAATTTGTTCCCGCCGGAGTTGGGAACGGCGACCTGCCAGACGCTGCCAGCCACTTGCGCCACCGGCGTCGCGATGGTCGTCCAGGTGCCACCCGTCGGGCTGCTATTGGATTGCAGCGAGAATGAACCCGCCGCCACCGGCCAGGATAATGTCACCGTGTTGCCAGCAGTGACGGCGTTCAGACTCACGGTGCTGGCCAGTACTTGGGTTTGACCCAGTAACTGCGTTGCCTTGATGTCGTTCGGTGCCAAAACACCGTTGTAGATGCGGAATTCAGAAACGGAACCTTGCATGCCGGGATCCGGCCAGACGTCGGCACCGATCTTGTTCAATACTCCCCAAACACCCGCCATGGAGATGCTGACGCCATTGTAAACCGCAGCCAAAACGCCGTTCGTGTAATAAGCCATATAACCACCCGGCGGATTGAAGACCACCACGACATGTACATTCGTCTGGCCGCGCAGATTGCCACTGGCACTGGATTGATAATGGTTATTGGCATTATCGGAATCTGAAATCCCGAACGTCGTGGTGCCGCCAAGCTGTCCGAGGTGGATGTCATAGGCGCCGTTACCGCTGCCGTCGGTGTAACCGAAGTCAAAGAGCGCAGCCCAATAACCCTGGGAAGCATTAAATGAAGCCCACGCCTCGACCGTGACCGCCGGATCGTTGAAGTTCGTGCCGATACCGTTCACTGAGTTGGTGAGGATACCGTTCGGCAGGAGCAAGTAGTCCGGTGCGGGCGCAGTTTGCGCTGTGTTCGGCAATACCAATTGGCCGCCGGTGATATTCGCCGCGCCTTGCAAGGTGCCGTTGAATCCGGCGATGGAATCCGTCGCAACCAGGCTGCCATCCGGATGATTGAAGAAACTATAACGATGCATCAAGACCGGGGCCACCGACTGCGCCACGGTGACACTCGCTGTGTTGGTGGTGCCTTGATAAACTGTAATCACGGAAGCTGTACCCGGATTGACGGCGGTGAGCACACCGCCGGCATAGGTCAGCACGTTGGTGTCACTGGTAGTAACCGTCAGCCCTGCCGGAGCAAAAATGCTGTTACCAATAATATCCCAGTTGGTCAGGCTCGTATAATTTGCCAGTAACTTCACGGCCCCGGTCTGCAACGGCTGCAAGGTTGTCGGCGCCTGGATGGAAAGCGACACTAATGTACCCGCACCATTGGTCACGCCTGCGGGAATTGAGCCCGCACCGGCGACATCACTGATGGCGATGCCTTGCGGAGTCAGGGCGCCGTTGTAGATACGGAATTCATCCACGTTCACGTCCATGTAAGCGTCACCGTTGTAAAGCGAACGTCCGATGTAATTCAAAACGTTGCTCACGCTGTTCATCTGCCACGTCGTCGCGGTATTTTTTCCCGCCAAAATGCCATTCGTGTAAACCGCGACCCAGTTAGCCTGCGGATTGAAAACGGCGGCAATATGGATATTGGTACGCGTGCTTAAATTACCGTAAGTACCAGCGTCTTGCTCACCGGAATAACCCGGATTGCCGCCACCGATGCCGATGTGCCCGCTGGCTGGCTGCATATAAATATAGCTTTTGCCAAGACCGGAACTGGAATCCGTATCGCCAAAGCCGAAGAAGAAACACGCACCGGGCAACGCGTCCGGGAACGTTGCCCACGCTTCGATGGTGACGGCACTATAATTACTGATGACCCCGGCGGGCAATTGAACATATTGCTTCGTCGCTGCGCTCAATTGCACCTGACTGCCGGTCAACGCGCCGCCTAGCGGCAGCGTGCCATTCCAAGCCGCACCACCGATGGAATCAACAATCGTTGCCCCGGTATTTCCGCTGCCATTATCTACATCGCTAAAACTATAACGATGAGCCAAGGCTGAAGCGGGTTGGACCACCGTCACGGTTTGAGTGGCCGAAAGACCGTTGTACGTGGCGATGATATTGGCCGAACCCTGGCCAACCGCGAGAATCGTATTATTTGTAGGATTGATCGTGATGATGTTGGTGTTGCTGGAGGAAAAAACTGCCAGACGGGTGATGTTGATCGGCGAAGCAAATCCAGTGGTCTGCGCCGTCACGCTTCCGGATTCATTGCCACCCTGGATCAACTGGAAGAACGGAACCGTCAATTGAACGCTGGTCACCGTTCCAGCATCCGCCGCGCTCCCGACCGTATCCGGCCCGGCGACATCGCAACCAGCGACCTGAAATGGGTTCAGCGCACCGTTCCAGATGCGAAATTCATTCAACTCAAGATCCATGTACGCATCACCCGTATAGAGCGACCGGCCGATGTAGTTGAGTACATTGCTGACAGAGGTCATCGGCACCGTAATGGAATTATTCGCCGAGACCAGCACGCCGTTCGTATAAAGCTCTTCGTAGCCAGCCACCGGATTGTACACCGACGTGATATGCAAGGTCAGGCCGCTGAAATCGCCGGCGCCGCCGGTGCCTTGTTCGCCGGTATAACCGGGATCAACCCCCGTGATCGCAATGCGCCCGTTTTGGGGCTGGCAAAAAATGTAATTCTCACCGGCACCACCCGTATCCGTGGCCCCAAAGCCATATAGGAAACAATTCGCCGGCAACGTCCCGAACGAGGCCCAAATATCAATCGTCACGGCGGTGTAATTGCTAAGGACTCCCGCCGGTAATTGGACGTATTGATTGAGACCGGGCGCAAGAATCAACTGACCGGGCACATCCACGATGTCGCCGCCATTCGGCATCGTGCCATACCAGGCAGTGCCGCCCACGGAATCAACGATGTTAGTACCGGTGCCATCGTCGGTGAAGCTGTAACGATTGACCAGTGTTTGCGCGGAAACCGACAACTGCGCGAGTGCCAGCAGGCTGGCACAGCTCCAAACGAGAGCGGAACGTCCAATACGATTAGTGGTTGTATGCATTTTATTTGGTGGTGGGAGGGTTGTCTGCAGGTTCGAAATGAAAAATCT
Organism: Verrucomicrobiia bacterium; assembly: GCA_036498725.1. Taxonomy (GTDB): domain Bacteria; phylum Verrucomicrobiota; class Verrucomicrobiia; order Limisphaerales; family UBA11358; genus UBA11358. The sequence goes on from DASYEY010000077.1 coordinate 13,033, forward strand.
GAAATCCGGCATCACCACCAGAAACTGGGGCCGTTCACAGCCACCGGGGTCATGTCTTCAAATTTGCGCCAGGTGACGTGGCCATCCTTGAATCCGACATTGCCGCCGGAAGGGAGGTTTCCTTTTAAATGCGCACTCACCTGGTTGGGAAACCGCGTGTCACCGACGATTTGAGTGTAATTATAAGTAGTACGATAAGCGGCCAGAGCGTTCGCTTGCTGGCATAGGGTGGCGCAGGCAAATAATTCACGATCGGAAACATTAACGGTCAATGCCGGAAGGAACGAACTCACTGGATTCGGGGTCGTTTCCATCAAGATCGTTTTGTTTTGCGCCGAAGGCTTGAGTTTGGATAGGGAGCCAGAAAAAGCGAAAACATAGCCAGCCGTGTGGCGATCATTGGGAACCAAATCCCAGAAATCCACCGGCGGGTTGGACGGGCTGGCAAAATTGACCGCATCCGACATGCGCGAAGCGGTTCCGGGATCATAAAACGTTTTTTTGGAATTCCCCACATAATCGAGCATGGTATTTCCCACATTCCACGGTATATCCCACGGCCATTGCGCCGTTCCCGGCGGCTCCAAGGCGGGCAGTTTGTTATTATTACCGTTATCTCCTGTGTAATTGAATAACGCCACGCCCATCTGCCGCAAATTGCCCAAGCACTGGGTCCGCACGGCTTTTTCCTTGGCCTTGGCCAACGCTGGCAGCAGCATCGCGGCCAGAATCGCGATGATGGCGATGACCACCAATAGTTCAATCAAGGTAAACGCTGACTTTGACGCACGCTTTTCAATTAAAATGGCAGTTTGGGACGACAACATATTCTTAAACAACAATTGGGGTTCATTAAGACATGCGCCAATGCCGCTGACTTTCCGCCATTTATTTTTAAAGATTATTAATTAAATTGTTTGAAAGGCTAAAACTGAGCCATTCGACTGATCGGGCCGGGCAATTATTACTTTACGGCTGTACGTGAACCTTCGATGTCCGCGCTGGCCTCGCGTTCAAGAATTCGGGCAAGAATCCAATCAAACCAAAAACCTTCCGACCCGTCGCCGGCGGTCAGTCCGGACTTGAATTTATTTTCTATTAATTCGCGGCTCTGCATCAATTCAGCGTGCGCATTCTCGGTCTGGTGCAATTGATGATGCGCCAGGGCCAGGATGGCATAGGCTGTGGCCAGACGCGACGGGCTGTCATTGTTGTAGGTCAGGCACCGGTTGCACCAATCCACCGCGCCGGAAAAATTGCTGCGGCGGTATTCCATCAAGGCCAGTGATACACAACGCCATGGCATCATCCATGAATTGTTTCCGGAGGCGGCATTTTCCGGAAACGAAAACGATTTCGCCGCCAAATCCGCCAAGGGTGCCAATGAATTGAGCAAGGCGGCATCCGCTGGCAATAGTAAACTGTTTTTGACCGTACGCTCGGCAATGATCGGGTCCGTCGTCCCGGCAAATTGCCTGATCGCCTCCCGGCAAAATTGACGATACGCGATGTCGTCGTGCATCTCGATCAATACCACCGCACATTTCGTATGGTCCAGCGTGGAAATATCTGAGGTCTCGAACTGATCCACCTTTACAAGTATGGAAAGATATTCCGCCGCGCGCTGCCAGTGTCCCTGCACCGCCGCCCAATCGCCCAACGGACGAAATACCGCTTCACCGACCAGCGCCGTATCGGCCGAAGGTGCGCCGCCGACCAGTTGATCCGCCTCTTTCAGGCGATTTTGTTCCACCAATAAAATGGCCTGGGCAATTTTCTCACGCGTCTCCGCTTGCTGGCGAAGCAAGGATTCATTCGCCCGTCCGCGCTCCGCTTCCCGTCGTGATTCGCGTTCTTTGAAGAAAAGCCACGTCGAAGTGCTCAAGCCGATCACCAGCGCCGCAGTCACCGCCGCCGCCGCGATAAACACAATTTTGTTGCGGCGGATCAATTTTTGGAAGCGATACAACCGGCTGGGCGGGCGGGCGATCACCGGTTCGTTGTTCAAATAACGCTGGAGATCCATACCCAGGCCATTGGCGGTTTGATAACGGCGATTGCGGTCTTTTTCCAGCGCCTTCATCACGATCCAATCCAGGTCGCCGCGTAATAACAATTTCAACTTCGGCGGTTCAACGTGGCGGTGCAATGCGGTCTGCGTCAATTCTTCCGCCCGCAAACCATCGAGTTTGGTGGAGGGCCGGTGCGGCTCCTGTTCGCGTAGTGTGCGCCGCATCTGGTCCAGGCCGGACTCCAACAATTCCTTTTGATCAAAAGGCGTTTTGCCGATGAGCAGCTCATAAAGCAGCACGCCCAGGCTGTAAATATCGCTGCGCGTATCAATGTCCAGCGCGCTCAGCTCCGCCTGTTCCGGGCTCATGTAAGCCGGGGTGCCCACAAATTGTTCATAGGCGGTAAAAACCGTTTTATCGGTCAAACGTTCACCGCCGGTCGCTTTGGCGATGCCAAAATCAATCACCTTCGGCACCGGCTGACCGTCCAGCATCGTCACCAGGACGTTCGACGGCTTGATGTCACGATGGATGATCCCTTTCTGGTGCGCGTGCTGGATGGCATGGCAAACCTGGATCAACAGGTCCAAACGTTGCCGCGTATCGAGACAGTTATCATCGCAATAAGTGGTCATCTTGATGCCACGCACCAGTTCCATGACGAAGTAAGGCCGGCCGGTTTCGGTCGCCCCCGCATCCAGCACCCGCGCAATGTTCGGATGATCCATCATGGCGAGCGCCTGGCGTTCCGCCTCAAAGCGCGCGATCACATTCTTGGTATCCATTCCCAATTTGATGATCTTCAACGCCACCCGCCGGCGCACGGGAACCTCCTGGGCCGCCATGTAAACCACCCCGCAACCGCCTTCACCAATTTTTTGCAACAGCTTGTAAGGTCCGATCTGCCTGCCCAATTCCTCATCCACGGATAATTCCTCGGCCCGCTGTTCTTCCCGATCCAGTGCGCTGGCCAATGATTGCTGGCACATCGCGGCGGAAGGTTTCAAGGCCGCGCTGCTATCCAGAAAGAACCGCTCAACTTCCGCCTGCGACGCCAGCATTTTTTCCACGGCCGCCAGCAAGTTCACATCGCCCGCGCAGGCTTGCTCCAAAAAAGCACGGCGGGCGGCGGCGCTTTTCAATTCAAGTGCCGAATAAAATACGTCTTCCGCCCGTTGGAGGCTGGCATCAATCATGGAGTCCAATCATTCATGCGCCTTTGTGGCGCCGGTTTCCGCCAAAAATCAGGGGCGTCACATCTGCGCGCTGACTTTGCGGAAGAGCCATTCCTTGGCGCAGACCCAATGCCGGTCCACCGTGCGTTCACTGATGCCCAGCATTTCGGACACTTCCTTGTTGGTCAGGCCCCCAAAATATTTCAACACCACCACCCGCCCGCGTTCGGGATGCTCCTGCTCCAATTGCTCCAACGCGTCATTGATCAATAAAACCTTTTCGTCCGGCGTCGTGTCGCTCAATTCCAAACTTTCGATGTCCACGCGTTCCTGGTCGCCGCCATGTTTAAGCCGGGATTTACGCCGGGCGCTTTCGATCAGGATGCGCCGCATCGCTTCTGCGGCGGCGCCAAAAAAATAGGCGCGATTCTTCCACGTCCGGTTGCTGTCGCTCACCAGACGCATCCAGGCCTCATGCACCAGGGCCGTCGGCTGCAAGGTGTGCCCGGCCGATTCCTGCGCCATCCGCGCCGCCGCCAGTTGCCGCAGTTCCTGATAGACCAGCGGCAGCAATTCATCAAGCGTCCGCGCTTCACCCCGGCCGATGGCTTCCAATATTACCGTCACGTCACTCATGCAATAAAATGCCGTTCCAAGCTTATCGTTGGATACTGTGGGCTTTTTTCAGTTTTGTCATGGAAAAATCAGCTGCCGCTTCTTGTGGAATTTTTTCCGGTCACAGGTCGTGGATTTTGCATGTTGAAGGTTGGCTGTTCGCGGTCTTTAAATTAACCTGCTTCCGCCGCAATGGAAAAAGCTCCCGACAATTTGACGCCCGCCCAACGGCAAGCGGTCGTTGCGCGCGGCAATGTTCTGGTCATGGCGGGGGCGGGCACGGGAAAGACCAAAACGCTCGTCGCCCGTTGTCTCGATTGCCTGCACCGCGACCGGGCATCGCTCGATGAACTATTGATCGTCACCTTTACCGAAGCCGCCGCTGCCGAAATGCGCCTGCGCCTGCGCCGTGCCATTGAAGTCGAAGCTTCCAACCACGATGCTGGCGGCCCAACGGCCGATTTTTGGCAGGAACAACTGGCCCGGTTCGACATCGCCCACATTGGCACGTTGCACAGTTTTTGCCTCAAGCTTGTGCGCGAACATTTTCATGAACTCGGCCTCGACCCGCAAATCTCCCTGCTCGACGAAGGCGAAGCGCGCCAGCTGGCCGACGCAACCCTCGACGAACAATTTCAAACGCATTACGCCAACGAAGACGAATTTTCCCGCGCCGTCCAAAACCTGATCCAAACCTACGGCGATGGGCGGGATGAAAGGATCCGGACGCTCGTTTTACGCCTCCATCATTATTCGCAAACGCGTCCCGACGCTGCCGGCTGGCTGGGGGAACAACTTCAGAGATTCTCCGCCGCTGAACCAGCCGCCTGGTCGGAATGGTTGCTCACCGCGATTGCCGGCTGGCGTGAGGAATGGTTGCCCCGGCTGGAAATTTTGGCCCAGGAAAACCCCAAAGCTCTTGAATTAGCTGGGGTCTTAGCGCGCCTGCCGAAAGATTTCTCCCGGGATGCAGCCGCTGAAGTTTTGGCACAAATCACCAATGCCAATGCCACCGTCAGCTATCCCAAAGGCCAAGCTGGCCGTCTACGGCCGGCTTTGGGCAGCATTTTTACCGAAGCCGCATTTTTGAACTCCGTCGCCGCTGTGAAAAATGGCGAAGACCCGTTGCTCGAAGATTGGGGTTGGGTGCGAAACCACATGATGGCCCTGCTCCGGCTCGTCCAGGAGTTTTCAGGGCATTTCGCTAGGCGCAAATCCACCGACAGCGTCCTGGATTTTCACGACCTCGAACAGTTTGCCCTGAAGTTGCTTTGGAACTTTTCCACCCAGCAGCCCACGGCCACCGCCGAAATCTGGCGCAACAAACTGCGTTTCATCTTCGTTGACGAATACCAAGACATCAACGCGGCGCAGGATAAGATCATCGCGGCCATCAGCCATGACGCCGATGGTTTGTCACCTCAAAATGAACCGCTCAGCGGCAACCGTTTTCTCGTGGGCGACGTGAAACAAAGCATCTACCGCTTCCGCCTGGCCAATCCAACAATTTTTCGCGACTACGCCAGGGACTGGCACCATCCCGCGGGTCAAACCATCTCGCTTTCCGAAAATTTCCGCAGCCGCGAAGGCTTGCTGGATTTTTTGAATTCTGTTTTTCGTCTCGTCATGCACGAAGCCATCGGTGGCGTGGGCTATGATGCCGAAGCGCAATTAAAATTCGGCGCGCGGGCAAACCAGACAGCGGATGGAACCGGACCGCGGACGGAATTATTGCTGCGCTTCAAAAAAAGTCACAATGGCCGGCCCGATCCAGAATCCGAGGCGGATGACGAATTGGCCGACCTCGATGAATCGGCCAGGGAAGCCCGCCTGATCGCGCAACGGCTTAAGCAGCTCGCCGCCGAAGCGCATGAAATCTGGGACGACGAACAGAAAATATTTCGTGCTGCAAGTTTTGGCGACATGGCCGTGCTGCTCCGTTCACCGCGCACGAAAGCTGAAATTTTCGCCCAGGAATTTGAGCGCGCCGGGGTGCCGCTGGCAATCGCGCGCGGCGGATTTTATGACAGCAGCGAAATCCTCGACCTCCTGAGCCTGCTAAATCTGCTCGATAATCCCTTGCAAGATCTGCCATGCATCGCCGTCCTGCGTTCCCCGCTGGTCGGTTTGTCGCTGGCGGAACTGGCGGAAATTCGCCTGGTTGCCCGGCGCGAACATTTCTGGACGGCACTCGTCAGGAGCGGGCAGCCCGAAGCTGGCCTCCCGGATGGACTTCGCGGCAAACTAAATCAATTTCTCACCCGGTTTTCCCGCTGGCGAAAACTGGCCAGGCAAGCATCCCTCTCGGAATGCCTGGAGCAGGTGTTGACTGAAACATATTACGCCGACTGGTTGCCGACCCGTCCGCGCGGCGAACAGCGCGCAGCGAACGTCGAACGGTTGCTGCAGTTGGCGCAACAATTCGACCAATTTCAGCGACAGGGTCTGTTCCGTTTTTTAAAATTCATCGAAGCGCAGCGCGAAATTGAAGTTGAACCGGATGTACCCGCCAGCGCCACAGAAAACGCCGTGCGCTTGATGAGCATCCATCAAAGCAAAGGCCTTGAATTTCCCGTCGTGGTCGTGGCCAACCTTGCCAAAAGCTTCAACGAATCCGACCGGCACAATGCCATCATTTTGGATGAACAGTTCGGCCTGTGTCCGCAGGTGAAACCGCCGGGCAGCCAGCGGCGTTATCCCAGTCTGCCGCATTGGCTCGCGCAAAAGAACCAGCACCGCGAGTTGCGCGGCGAAGAATTACGGTTGCTTTATGTCGCGCTGACCCGGGCACGTGACACGCTAATTTTATCCGCCGGCATTTCTGAAACTAAATGGGAGACCGTTTGGACCAAGCCCGAACCGGTAAGCGTCCAGACCCTGGCTGAGGCCAAAAGTTTTGCCGACTGGCTGGCGCTTTGGTTCGCCCAAAATGCCCGGGCTGGTTCAACCACCGACGCGCATTTTAAAGACCCGACCAAAGTCGGCCAAGCCAGCGACTGGCATATACTCCCGCGCTTCAGTCTGCGCTGGCGCTGGGTGGAAGATGCCGAGTTAACGCCCCAACCAACCGAAGACCCGGCCGGTCTCGCAACCAACCCGCCGCCGCCAGCTGAAGTTTTGCGTCGGGAAGCCCTGGCGATGGAATCGTTGGACGATGCGACCGCAGAAAAATTGCACGCCGTTTTGAGTTGGGAGTATCCACATACCGCCGCCACGCGGCATAAAGCCAAGGCGTCCGTCACCGAATTGCGCCGCGCCGCTGATGAAACGGACGACGAAGCTGAACCAGTTTTCACCCCCCGATATTCCAGACGATCCCCGGAAACGCCTGCGTCTTCAAAAACAAAACTGAATGCGGCGGAGATCGGAGCCGCGCATCATAAATTTTTACAACATCTTGCGCTGACAAAAACTGGCGACTTGGCGGCAGAAGCCGGCCGGCTCGTCCGTGAACATTTTTTGTCGGCCGATGAACGCGCCGTGTTGGACCTGGGCGCACTGGCATATTTTTGGGATTCACCCTTGGGCAAAAAAATTTGCGCCCTGCCCCCGAATTTGGTCCAGCGCGAACTGCCTTTCACAGCACGGTTCAGTCCGGCAGAACTCGGCCGGATCATCCATCGCCCGGATGAAAGCGCCATGGCTGGGGAATTCGTGATCGTGCAGGGCGTGGCCGACTTGGCGGTATTATTGCCGGACGAAATCTGGCTGGTGGATTTTAAGACGGACGAAATTCATCCGGGCGAATTGCCGGAAAAAATCCGGACCTACACCCCGCAACTGCAACTTTACGCGGCGGCCCTGGAAAAAATCTTCGCGAAGAAAGTCACGCGCCGCAGCCTGCATTTTTTGGCAGCCCGACGGACGGAAGAGATTTGAACCAAAGCTTACAGCGGCAACTCGTCCGGAGCGGTTGCCATGGCCGGAGCCACCTCCACTTTTTCCGGTTCGACGATATTTTCCGGCACCGATGGACTGGCCGCTTGCAAACGTACCAACGCGGGACGGACCAATCGGCCTTGAAAAGTGATGCCGGACGCGAGCGTTTCGGCAATGGGCGCACCAGCGGTCGGATTTTCCACGCCATGAACGCGATGACGTTCGGCGTCTAATGCTTCGTCCGGTTCCGCCACGAAGGGTACGAGACCGACCCGGCGGGCAGCATCGCGACACGCATTTTGAAAACTACCGATTTGCGCGGCGAGTTCGGGTTGCCCCGAACGGACCGCCGCCGTGTGCAACGCGAACGTATGGTCAAGAATCCGCACCAGCACTTGCAACCAATCAGCTTCAATGCGACGAAGTTTCTCCACTTCCAGCCGGAGTGCCCCTTTTTCGGCATCGTTCATTTTTTTCTGGAACTCAGAAAAATCACGAACTTCAGATGCGATGCGATCCGCAATTTCGCGCGAGGCTACGGCAGTTTTTTCCGCACTACCCTTGGTGGCTTCATGGACGCGCGACCATTGGTCAGTCACCGTGGAAACCTGTTCCGTAAATTTTTTCAGGTCCTCGATTTTCCCCGAGACTTCGCCGACGGCACTCAGTTCGATCAATTTTCCCGTTGCCCGATATTCGAGGCAAAAGGGAACCAAGCTCACGATGGCCCCCAGTGCGACGCAAGCAGCGGCGAGTTCCCAATGATGCATGGATTGCGGCGCCCGAAGGATGAAGAACCAGGCAAAGCCCAGCAACACGGCGTAAGCGGTGAAAAACGGCCATTTGGGAATCTTCCATTCGGACAGGTTGTTCATCTCAAAAGTCTCGGAGAATTTGACGATAAGCGCAACGCCTAGTTATGGAATAGAAAATTTTCAAGCGTTTTGCCAGCCTCATCGGCTCGCCATGGATCTGGCCGGTTTTACTGGTTATGGGTGCGTCACCTGGCCGGAGGCTGGCGAATTTATGCCCAAATCGAAACCGCTTTCTCCTCGACTAAAAATTTTTGTGCGAAATCATTTGCACGTGCGCATCTGCGTCATTTTCAATCCGACTGCCCGCGGCAATAAGGCCCGGCATTTTCGCCAGCATCTTGGCGACGTGGCGGGGGATTGCGCCTTCAAAGCCACCGCCGCCGGTGGCGATGCCCGGCGCCTGGCGGCGGAAGCCGTCGCTGAAGGATTTGACCTCATCGTCGCCACGGGCGGCGATGGCACGGTCAACGAGGTTCTCAATGGCATCGGTGATGTCCCGGATGGATTCGTCCGGGCGCGATTGGGAGTGCTGCCGCTCGGCACGGTGAATGTTTTCGCCCGCGAATTGAAAATTCCAGCCAAGCTCAAAGCTGCCTGGGAAATCTTGCGTCGCGGCAACGAAGCCCGGATTGATCTGCCGCAGGTGGAATTTTTGACCAACGGCAAAACGGAGCGGCGTTATTTCGCCCAGCTTGCCGGGGCCGGACTGGATGCGCGGGCGGTCGAACTGGTCAGTTGGAAGCTCAAGAAAAAAGCCGGACCGCTGGCTTATGCTGTGGCGGGATTTCAAGCCCTGATGGAACGTCAGCCCAAAATCACGGTGCAGGCGGACGGCAAGACCCTTGAGGGCGAATTGGTGTTGATCGGTAACGGGCGATTTTACGGCGGCTCCATTGCCATCTTTCCCGCCGCCGACCTGCATGACGGCCAGTTGGATGTCTGCGTCCTGCCCCGGGCAAATCTGCCAACGTTTCTGCGCCATGCTCCCAGCTTTCTTTTTCGGCAAAAACTGCCGGAAAAAGCCGTGTCGCGGATCAATGCCAGCCGTTTTCAACTGACGAGCCAGGTGCCGGTCGCTTTTGAATTGGATGGCGAATGGGTCGGCCATTTACCAGCCACCTTTTCCTTGGAACGGGAAAAACTGCGCGTTGCCGTGCCGTGATTTTCCGGCTGGAACGATCTGTTCGGTTGCCTTCCGCTTGCTGCCACCGCTGATTCCGCTTACCCTGCGCCCGATTTACAATGAGTGAAACCCTTGTCATCGGCCACCGCAACCCCGACACCGACGCGATCTGTTCTGCCATCGGCTATGCGGAATTTAAACGACGCACGGGCATGACCGATGCCGTTGCGGCGCGTTGCGGCGACACCAATGACCGGATCAATTTCGTGCTGGAAACGTTTGGCGTGCCGGCGCCGATGTTCGTCGCCGATGTTTCACCGAAAGTCTCGGACGTGATGCAGCGAAAAATTCTGAGCGTGACGCCCAACGCCACGGCGGCGGAAGCCTTGCAGTTGATGGACGAAAAAAATGTCCGCATTCTGCCTGTGATGGACGAGACGCGAAAATGTCGCGGCTTGCTGTCGTTGTTCAAGCTGAGCAAATTTCTTTTCCCGGCGGTAAACCGCGCCCAGAACACCCGTGAACTGTTGTCATCGCTAACCGGCCTGGCCGGGACACTGGGCGGCAAACTGGAAGTCGGTTTTGACGTCGAACGCGAAGACGACCTGATCCTGATCATCGGCGCGATGCGGGAGGATTCTTTTGCCAAGCGTCTGGAAAAAATCCCGCCGGAGAAGCTCTGCGTCGTCGTCGGTGACCGGTGTGACATCCAGACCTACGCCATCAAAAATGGGGTGCGTGTGCTGATCGTCACCGGCGGCGGCCTGGTGGAACCAAAAATCCTCGCGGCGGCCAAAGAAAAAAACGTCAGCGTCATCGTCTCACCGCACGACACGGCCACAACCGCCTCCTTATGCCGGGCAGCGGTGTCCGTCCGCCACGTTTTGAACGAGGAATTTCTCTGCTTCCGCGAACACGCGCCCCTGGCCGCCGTGCGGGATGAGGCCATGTCATCCGGCTACCAAATTTTCCCCGTGCTTAATTCCGAAGGTGCGACAGTCGGCATCTTGTCGAAAACGGATTTCTTGAAAACGGTCACCCGCAAACTGATTCTCGTAGATCACAATGAACTTTCGCAGGCCGTGCAGGGCGCGGATGAAGTCGAGATCATTG
>DASYEY010000078.1:0-31694 GCA_036498725.1 Verrucomicrobiia bacterium
TTACGGGTTGTGCCGGATGTTCTTCGCTCAACAACCTTGGAAAGCTGAAAAGACACTCCCATCTCCGCCGGGCCTTCACGTTGATCGAATTGCTGGTGGTCATTGCGATCATCGCGATTCTTGCGGCGATGTTGTTGCCGGCGCTGGCCAAAGCCAAAGAGCAGGCTCTCCGCACGACTTGCCGATCCAATATGCGGCAGGTGGCGATGGCTGCCATCATGTACACGGTGGATAACAACGATAAATTTCCGTCGGCACTCCGGGGGGCGAATGATTATCATGCGGTTTGGATTCCGGTTAATAGCTATACTAATTTAATCAGTTTGGTTTCGAGCAATGTCCTAACCTGTCCCAATCAAAATAAAGACGGGCTGTGGATGTATTGGTCGCCGACGCTGGGTGAGCGGGTGGGATTCTTTTGTTTGTGGGGGATGCCGACGCAATTGGATCCCCGGCCCCGGGACGGCAGTTATGGGCCTTTGCCGGTGCCCTGGGATTCGCCTCAAAAATCCACCGATCAAACGCCTTACACGGTTTTGATCGCGGATGTCATCAGCAAGGGAACGGATAATTATGGCGCCTTGAATAACATCACTGACGTGCCGCATTCACGCGCCGGTTTTCATGCCAGCGCCTCGGGTCAATTAGTCGAGCCGCAAGCCTTGGGGTCGGAAGGCGGTAACGTTGGTTTGTTGGACGGCTCGGTTGCCTGGCGCAAACAAGCCAGCATGAGTCCTCGGTTCATTTTCTTTAACAGTGTATCCGGGCCGAACTCAAGTTATACTGGTTATTGGTAACGGCGAGGTGCGCCAAAGAAATTGGCGCACTGATGAAGGACCAACCACCTAAAATCAGAATCAATAATTATACTATGGCCAAAACAAATAAAACGGATTCAGGCAATCTGCCTGCGGCTGGCGAAATGTCCCGTTCCGCGGAGCCAACCTTGCAGTTGCTCGCAGAGCGTTCCGGGGTTTCAGTGACTACGGTCTCACGGGTTTTAAGCGATCAGGCGGCCCGCTATCGCATCAGTAAAAAGACGGAGGAGGGAATCCGTAAATTGGCGAAGGAATTTAATTTTGCCCCGAACCAATTGGCGCGGGGATTGCGGTTGAAGAAAACTCTGACCATCGGCCTGGTTGTTCCGGAAATTTCCAACTCGTTCTTTGCCAGCATCGCCCGGCAGGTGACGATTGGCGCCCGGGCTGATGGATACTCTGTGATCGTCTGCGACACGGAAGATAACACCGAGTTGGAAAAAGAATCCATCCGGCTGCTCAAGAGCCGCAACGTGGAAGGCATATTGCTTTGTCCCGTCGGACAATCCAGCGAGCATCTCAAGGAATTTGTGGATGGCCGGCTGCCGATCGTGCTGGTGGACCGTTTTTTTCCAGGTCTGCCGCTGCCTTACGTGATTTCGGATAACGTTGCGGGCGCGAAACAGGCCACTGAATTATTCATCACCAACGGCCATCGCCACATCGCCTGTCTGCAGGGCTTGGAAGGCACTTCGCCGAACGAGTCGCGTATCCAAGGCTATAAAGAAGCTCTTGCCCAGCATTTTATTCCGGTGGATGAATCCTTGATCGTCGGCGACGGCTTCAATGAACAAAGCGGCTATATCCAGACCAAGCTGCTGCTTTCGACGCGGCCGGAGGTGCGGGCGATTCTAGCCTTGAGTAACTTGAATGCGCTGGGCGCCATTCGGGCTTTGGCGGAAGAGCGCCGCAGCATTCCGGACGACGTTTCCCTCATCTCGTTCGACGATTCGCCTTCGTGGCCCTATCTCGCCACGCCGATGACTTCCGTGGCGCAGGCGTATTCCGAAATGGGTGAAGTGGCCGTCAAACTTTTATTCGATCAAATCCGCTCGCAGCGTGCCCAGGCGAAAAGTGGAATTTTGCTCCCGACCACTCTGCTCCAGCGGAAATCGGTCAAACGACTGGGACCGCCGCCAAACTAAATTGATTTAGCTCAAAAACCAACCAACCCAAACTTATGCTCATCGTTCAATCCTATCCCCTGGCCGTGGCCATGTGTGTTATCACCATGTTATGCTGGGGTTCATGGGCTAACACGCAAAAGCTGGCCACAAAAGAATGGCGGTTTCAATTATTCTATTGGGATTACGCCATTGGCGTTTTTCTGCTGGCCTTGATTCTGGCTTTTACGTTGGGCAGCTCCGGGGCCGGTGGGCGCAGTTTCCTTGCCGACCTGCACCAGGCCGATGGTAAGTGGCTGGGCTCGGCATTGTTGGGCGGCGTCATTTTCAATCTTTCAAATATCCTGTTGGTCGCGGCGATTGACATTGCCGGTTTGGCTGTGGCATTTCCCGTGGGCGTCGGCCTGGCCCTGGTCATCGGCGTGGTCACGACGTATCTGGCGACCAAGCAGGGAAATGTGCCCATGCTGGCCATGGGCGTGGCTTCGGTGATGATCGCCATCATCCTCGATGGGCTGGCTTATAAACGGCTGGTTTCCCGCAGCCAGAAAACGCCCATGAAAGGCATTGCCATTTCGGTGGTCGCCGGTTTGCTGATGGGCTTGTTCTACAGCTTTGTGGCGCAATCCATGGGCAAGATTGATCCGGCCACCCAGGGGTTGGAAGCCGGCAAGTTGAGTCCCTACACGGCCATCGTGTTTTTTTCCGCCGGATTGCTCCTGTCGAATTTCATCTGGAACAGCCTTATGATGGTCAAACCTCTTTCCGGTGCGCCGGTGGCCTTCAGTGATTATTTCAAGAAGGGCAATGCCCGATTGCATGGCATCGGCATTTTGGGCGGCATGATTTGGAACCTGGGCATGAGCTTGAGCATTCTCGCTTCCAATGCGGCTGATCCGGCGCTCGCTTATGGATTGGGGCAGGGGGCGACGATGATTGGTGCGCTCTGGGGCGTATTCATCTGGAAAGAATTTAAGGGTGCTCCACCCGGAACCAACAAGCTGTTGGGAGCCATGTTTTTATTTTATTTGCTGGGGCTGGGGATTCTGGTCGCCTCCAAACATTGAACAAAATCATGAAACTGAGCCCGCTTATCAGACCCAACCACCTTGATTTTTTATGTCGCGCAATTTAATTCTCGTTCTTGGCAGTTCCAACACGGACATGATCATCAAAATGGATCGCCTGCCCAAGGCCGGTGAAACCCTTTTGGGCGGCGAATTTCTCAGCGCGGCAGGCGGCAAGGGCGCGAACCAGGCCGTCGCCGCTGCGCGCGCGGGGGGCACCGTGAAATTCATCGCCCGCGTGGGGCGGGATATCTTCGGGGAAAAAGCGGTCGCAGGCTTCATCGCAGATGGCATCAATGTTGATCACGTGGTGCGCGATGACACCAGTCCGTCGGGGGTTGCTTTGATTTTTGTCGCCAAGGATGGGGAGAACAGCATCGCGGTGGCGTCCGGCGCCAATGCCAGATTGTTGCCGGCGGATGTATTGCATGCTGGTAGCGCTTTTCGGGACGCCGCCGTTTTGCTGTTGCAACTCGAAACGCCGCTGGAAACGGTACAAGCGGCGGCAGAATTGGCAGCCGGAGCTGGCGTGCGGGTCATCCTTAATCCTGCTCCTGCACAATCGCTGCCGGATGCATTGCTGAAAAACGTCTTTCTCATCACTCCCAACGAAAGCGAGGCGGAATCGCTCACCGGCATTGCGGTGAACACAGAAGCCGCCGCCAATCAGGCGGCGGATAAACTTTTGGCGCGCGGGGTACAGAACGTGATTATCACGATGGGCTCACGCGGCGCTTTTGTGGCCACCAAAGAGCTGCGGCGGCTGGTGCCGGCTTTCAAGGTTGAAGCAGTGGATTGCACGGGTGCGGGCGACATTTTCAACGGTGCCCTGGCTGCCGCCCTGGCCGAAGGAAAATCGCTTTTCGAGGCGGCGCTCTTTGCCAATGCCGCAGCGGCAGTTTCAGTGCTGCGCCTTGGCGCCCAGACTTCGGCGCCGACCCATGATGAGATTAAGCAACGCCTCAACGGCCATGCTTCCACTTTGCTGGCCGATGTTGCCGGTCAAAGTTTGGTCAATGCGTGAAGTCAGGATGCTGTACTCATGTGCTGGTCACTCATTTCTGAAAAGTTCGTGACCCAGAAATCTTTCGTTGGTCTGCTGCTTTTTGCGTGGGCGACAACACTGCCAGCTGCGGATCAAACTCCTTTGGCCATCATTCCCGTGCCGCAACAAGTGGAGCGGCCGGCCGGTAGTTTTCAATTAACACCGGCAACCCGGATCTATGCTGCGCCTGAATTACGGGAAACGGGTGAATTTATCGCAGCTCAATTGCGTTCTGCCACGGGTTATTCCCTGAAAGTGGAAACATCAAGTGACGCGCGACGGGCCGACTTGAATGCCATTATTCTTACCACGACCAGCACGAATACCCAGCTTGGCGCTGAAGGTTATGAACTGACGGTCGCGGCTCATTCGGTGGTCATTTGTGCGCCGACCACTGCCGGTATTTTTTATGGCGGCCAAACATTACGGCAATTGCTGCCGCCAGAAATTTTCTCGACCAATCAAGTGTCTGGTGTGAACTGGCAGATGCCTGCGGTTCACATTGCCGATTGGCCGCGCTTTTCATGGCGTGGCCAGATGCTGGATGTCAGCCGGCATTTTTATACCAAGGCGGAAGTGGAAACGCTTCTAGACTTGATGGCACTGCACAAGTTAAACGTTTTTCACTGGCACCTGGTGGATAATCAAGGCTGGCGAATTGAGATCAAAAAATATCCCCGACTGACGCAGGTCGGCGCATGGCGCAAGGGCATCGGTTGGGGCTTAGATCCGAAAGCCAGTACCGCTTACCGCGCTGATGGTCAATATGGCGGTTTCTATACGCAGACTGATATCCGCGACGTGGTGGCTTATGCCACAGCGCGTCACATCACCATCGTGCCGGAGATCGAATTGCCCGGTCATTCAGCAGCGGCACTTCTGGCCTATCCGCAATTTGCGGATTACCCGGGCACGAATCATCCCGCGAACTATATGGTTTATGACCCAGCCAATCCGGAAATGTTTCATTTTCTGGAAGATGTGTTGACGGAAATCTTCGCACTTTTTCCGGGTAAATATATTCACATCGGCGGCGATGAAGTTGCCAAGACCGATTGGAAAAATAGTCCGGCCTGCCAGGCATTGATGCGGCGGGAACATCTAAAGAACGAGGAAGAATTACAAAGCTGGTTCATCCGGCAGATTGCCACCTGGGTGAGTGCTCAAGGCAAGACCCTCGTCGGTTGGAGCGAAATCTTGCAGGGCGGCCTTGCACCGGACGCGGTGGTCATGGATTGGATTGGTGGCGGTAAAGAAGCCGCCGAGGCTGGTCACGATGTTGTGATGACGCCGCTCACCCATTGCTACTTGAACTATTATCAATCCACCAACTTTGCGGCTGAACCGCGGGCACCATTGAAACACTATATCCCGCTCGCAAAAGTGTATGCGTTCGATCCGATTCCGGCCGGGTTACCCGCTGCGTTTCAATCACACGTCCTGGGTGCGCAAGGCTGTCTGTGGACGGAATGGATCGCTTCCTTTCCGCACGCTGAATATATGTTGTTCCCGCGTTTATGCGCGTTATCCGAAGTGGTTTGGTCCGCCAAAGCCTCGCGTGATTGGCCGGATTTTCAACGCCGGTTAGCCGTGCATCTGGTACGCTTGGATGAGCTTGGTGTGAATCATCATCCTTGACCGCATGCCCGCAACGTCGGCTGCTACCGATGTCTGAGAATCATCCTCGCCCTCATCGTCGTCCTCGCTCTCGTGTTTGTGTTTTGGGAAGGAGTTTGTGCAAAGACGAGGACGACGATGAGAATGAGTACGAGGATGAACATCGCCGGCGAAGCGATCGTGAAGCTTGGGGCATGATTTCAAATTTTTTGCCAAATACGTCAAAGCTGCTATTTTTCCTCCATGTCTCGAATCAGCCAGAAAAAAGTTTTAGCGACACTGGACGACAAGCAAAGTGAGCGTGATACGCGGGAATTGCGTATCGATAAAGTCGGCGTGCGCGGATTGCGGTTTCCGATCCAGGTACGCGATAAGGCGCGCAGTATCCAGAATACGGTCGCGACCATTGGCATGTTTGTGGATCTGCCCAAAGAATTTAAAGGCACGCACATGAGCCGGTTCGTCGAGGTGTTGAACGCACACGGCAATATCATCCACGTCGAGAACATCAATGAGATTTTGCATGCGTTGCAAAAAAAGCTGCACGCCGCCACCTCGCATCTGGAGATCGAATTTCCCTATTTCATGTCCAAGACGTCGCCGGTGTCCCGGCAGAAAAGTTTGATGGACTACGTGGCGCGATTTGACGCTTCGGCCTGCGGCGCGGACATCGATTTCGTCCTGACGGTGAAGGCTAACGTGACGACTCTGTGTCCATGTTCCAAAGCGATCGCGAAATATGGCGCGCACAATCAACGCGGCGAAGTGACGGTGGCGATCCGCTCGACGAAATCAGTCTGGATCGAGGACTTGATCGGCATGATCGAGAAATCCGCCAGCTCGGAGCTTTACGCTCTGCTTAAGCGGCAGGATGAAAAAGCGGTAACTGAACGCGCGTATGAAAACCCGGTCTTCGTCGAGGATCTGGTGCGCAATGTGGCGTTGCGCTTGAACGCAGACAAACGCATCGGCTGGTATAAGGTCGAGGCGGAAAATTTTGAAAGCATCCACAATCATAATGCTTATGCGTGCATTGAGAACGGATGATTTGGGGGCAAAGTTTTTAGTTTTGAATTTTTAGTTTTAAGTTGCTGGCGCGAATTGCCTTGGCTGGTAGCAGCGGACGTGAGTCCGCTCTATTTAATTTTTGCCACGGATGGAAACATGGAAACGTATCTTAAGCCAAGGCGTGAGGTCCTGAACCCTTGAACCTTTTCAAGCAGTAAACGTCCGCCCCAAACCTAATTTCGCCAACCCTTGCCGGTAGGTGATGGAACTCTTATCTGCGCGGATGTGGACTTCGTCTTGCAGATTGATCGGCAGATCTTCCGGAAATTGTTTTTCCACGATGGCCTTGTCTTCGGCGAATACCTGATGATTGAAATCCAACGTGCTTTGCAACGGGGCGTCTTTGTCGAAGTTGCGGCAGATGGGCACGAACACGCGGGTCTGGCGCGCGGAAACGGGGGAAGCGGCATTTAGGATATGCAACTGACCGTCATTCGGGAAAAATACGGTGAGCTTGGCGGTGAAGGGCAGCCACGTTTCAAATAATCGGCGCCATTTGAAGCCCGGTGGATTCAAATGTTTGAAGCCGGTGGAATAATTACTCACCGTGCTGATATAGTCGGCGCGAAAACCGGCGGGCGTGAGTTCGACGGGGTAGGTGGGGACTTCGCGGTTGTCCAATTCGCCAAAAGTGCCGACATGAACGAATGCAAAATGGCTCACGTCCAGAAACCCTTCAATCTGCCGCCCGGCTGAGGCGTTGAGTTCAACGCTGTCGGGCAGGACCTGCAGGAAGTTCGGGTCATTCCATTCATTAAATTCAGGGAAGGGGGAGGGGCCGTTGTCCACGAGGCGCGTCCAGATCAAGCCATAGCGTTCCTGCACGGGGAAAATTTGTACCTTTAACTTGGGCGGAATGGCTGCGCCGGGATGCGCCGGGATGCACACGCATTGACCTTCGCTGTTATAACGAAAGCCGTGGTAGCCGCAGACGATTTCGCCGCCTTCCACCCAGCCGGAGCTTAACGGGGCACCCCGGTGCAGGCACAAGTTGCGCGCGACGGTCAATTTGCCGTTGGCGCGGAAAACAACGAGGCGCTCGTCCAATAGTTTGGTCGCAAACGGTTTGTCGGTGACTTCATGGGAGAAAGCGATGGGATACCAGAAAGGCGCAAGCGCCTGCCAATCGGATTCCGCAAAAGTGCAGTTGCGGGGCAATGTCGGGCTGCTGGTTTCTGAATTTGGCATAAATAACGAAAAACTCCTTCCTTGGGGATAAATTGAACGGAAGCCGGGCAAGTTTCAAGCCTTTGTATCAGGGGAGGCAGGTGGAGGGAAATCAAACCCCCAAGCCACGAAGTCGCGAAGATTTTTTAGCCACAGATTGACACAGATGAAACACAGATAAAGCCTTCTCACGCAAAGGCGCGAAAGAAGCGAAGGGTGGAAACAGACACGGATTTCACAGATTTCCACGAATTAAACCATGAAAATACAAAGGAATCGAACTGTAACCTTCAACTCCCAACGCTTAAGAACGCGACCGGGGAGAGCTGGCGGAAAGCGCGACCTAAAATTTTCGAAAGATTTTTGTGGTAAATTTATTTTGCTTTGCTACATTCCCGCGCTCTTGATGAGCCGGAATAAAACCCGGGAAACATTTTAATTTTTGTGACTGCAAAGAAAACCGAAGCAAAGAAGCCATTGGCGCGTGGGAAAACGCAGGGAGCTACCGCAGCGTCCATTCTGGGCCGGCCAGTGTCAAAAGGGCATGTTTCTGCCTTTGACGTCAAGAAAGTGAAACCCGAGTGGCAGGGGTATTATCAAAATTTGCTGGATTTACGCGACCAATTACGCCATCAAATGGATGGGCTGGCGAAAGAATCCGCCCAGGAATTGCCCGGTTACAGCCTGCATATGGCGGATTCGGGCACTGATAATTTTGACCGCGATTTTGCGTTGAGCCTGCTTTCGGCGGATCAGGACTCGGTCTATGAGATCGAGGAAGCGCTTAAGCGCATTGAAAGAAAAACGTACGGCGTTTGCGAATTGACCAATAAGGTCATTCCGCGCGCCCGGCTCGAAGCGATTCCATGGACCCGGTTCACGGTGGAAGCGCAGGCGCAGTTGGAAAAAGACGGAGCGTTGAAATCACGCCGTCTGGGCGCACTGGGCACAGTAGACTCCATCGGGGTCAATGATGTGGAATCGGATGATGAAGATCAGCCGGAAGAACAAAAAGCAGTCAAAGAAAAAGAATAATTTATGGCACGGGAAACTATCACAATCGAATGCACGGAAGCGCGCAAGGAAGGCAAATCGCCTTCGCGTTACACCACCAGCCGCAACAAAAAGTTGCAATTGGAAAAGCTGGAAGTCAAAAAATACAACCCAGCGCTCCGTCGCCACACTTTGCATAAGGAGATCAAGTAATTATGCCACGCAAGACGAATACCGAGAAGGATAAGCGCGGTTCACGCCGCACAACTGAAAATCGCACGCCGCGCCCGAAGCCGAAAATCGACTTCACGCCCGACGCGCTCGATTTCAAGAACACCAATCTTTTGCGCCAGTATGTGACCGATCAAGGCCGCATCCTGCCCCGCAAATACACCGGCATGCCTGCGCACTACCAACGCCGCCTCACCAAGGCCATCAAGCGCGCGCGCCAGATGCTGTTGATGAAGTAATTGGAGAGCGAGTTTTTACCACCGTGCGATTGCCAGTGCGATCGCACGGTTTTTTATTGGCACATCGGCGGAATTTTTTGCCACAGAGCACACAGAGACGGGAGGGAAGGCTTTAGGCACCGGGCTGTGGGCTTTAGGTTCGATTTCTATGCGCTTTTTGCGTTCTTCGTTTCAATGCTTTTCCGTGTTTCATCCGTGTTTCATCCGTGGCAAAAATCTTTGTGCCTTCGTGGCTTGGTGGTTTAGGATTTTTTACAACCAAGGCTTCTTATTCAAATGAAAGCCTCACCACAACGGCGGAGGCCGCCGGGACCTGCAAAGCAAACGGGCTACCGGGTGGTGGAACTGGTGCGACAGACCAATTTCCGTTCCATGAACCATCGGCGTTAATGGATGCGCCGCCGAGTGTTTCGCCGGTTTTGACCGCAACATCACTGTGGGGCGCGACTAGAGAAATCACTTGCGCCCCGGAAATATTTTCGCCGGCGGCAATCGTGACCTGGGCGGCCCGAGCGCCAGCGTCGTGTTCTTTATTGATGATGGTTACAAACAGGTTTTTGTCTGCCGACCGAACCGCGTAGGCGGTCAAATTGATTTTCCCAACGTTGGTAATAGTCAGTGGCAGCACATTCCCGTGGCGGCCAATATCAAATGTCTTCATGCCATAACTCAAGGGATGAATATCGTAGCCCTTATGTCCCAAGGGCAGAAAGGCCTCATATTGAAAAGGCCTGCTTGAACCTGGAATAAAATCACCCGTATGAAAATTGATGCCGCCGGATCCGTGCCCCGCCCACCAATACAGGTAATCCACCGCCCACAACGCTGACGCAAACGTATCACTCACGTTCTCCGCGCCGCCGCCCCAGAAATTATTCGCCTCCTCCAGTCGGTTGGGCAGAGTGTCGGGAAAGGCAGGCGGGATAGTTGAATGATAAAGTTTCTGATATGTGTTCAGCCATTCCGGCGACAACATATGTTCCCGCCCGACAGCTCCGTCCGTCCCCGGTCCAAAACCTCCGGGATATTCGTGCCAGGTGACACATTTGACAAACCCGGATTTGCCGAAGTCATCAACAAAAGCTTTGGCATAAGGAATACCACCACCTGGGCCGCAAAATTTTGCCCCGGGCGCGGCTGCTATGATGGCGTCGGCATATTTCTTCCAGGCGACACGAAAAGCCGGATAATTGGTTGTAAAATAAACATCCGGCTCATTGCCGATGGCAAAACAATCCAGTTGGTCAGGATAATGCGCCTCAATATATTCAGCCATTTGTGCCTCACGCTTCAAGTCGCCGTCACGCAGACGTAGGGTATAAATCACCTTCACGTCTGCGGCTTTGGCAAAAGCGAAAAGACTGTCAATCTCGCTATTGCCGATAAATCCAACAGTTTTTTCATCTGCCGACCCGCCGCCCAGCCGAAGGTTTTTGATACCCAATGTTTTAAACAACTGAATCAGCGGCTTATTATCGGGGCGGAACAAATGGCTGGTGAAAAAGGAGCTTTCATTCCAGCGGGGCAGGATGTTTTCCATCTCAAAACTTAGTCCGCTGAAATCATCGGGAATCGTTCGTCCCGCTGCCTTCAAATCCACGGCAATGGCCACGGGTGACTGTCCCCAGGCAGTTGCCAATGGCAGAAAGCTCAAAATCAATACCACTTTCAAAATCATTTTTTTCATGTTCAACCCCTCGATAAGACAACCACCACTTTTCAATCGTCAATTCCATGGAAAATTTTACGATTGCAGATCGTTTTTCATGCAACGCTTAAAGATGCCAATGATCGTCAAAGGATGCCAGATTCATCGCAAATTTAGACCGGTTGAGCCTTCCCTCATTCAAAGATCGTAGCCCTTTTCTTCCTCCCGCATCTGCGCCCGCCTGTGATTAAAAAATCTTTGCTTCGTGGTTTAATTCGCGGAAATTCGCGTCAAAATACTTTTCCGCGTTTATTTTGTCTTCGGCCTTGGCTTGATTGTGTTGCTTATCCGTGTAAGTTTTTTAATCCGATGAAATCTTGCGCGCACAAACATACCCATGAAAAACTGGAGATGCCGGTGTTGACCGAACGCCTGCGCCGTCAGTCGCGCAAGATCACCGGTCCGCGCGCGGCCATCCTGGAAATTCTTCGCCACCACCCGCATCCCTTGACGAACAAGGAAATCTTTGCTGAGCTACCCAAAGGCGAATGCGATCTGGCCACCATCTACCGTTCCATGCATCTGTTGCAAGAAATGGGCATGGTGAAGCGGTTTGATTTTGGCGACGGCACGGCGCGATTTGAACTCATCAAGGAAGGCGATGATGGTCATCACCATCATCTCGTCTGCACGAAATGTTCCGAAGTCGTTGAGATTGAAGAATGTTTTCCCGAGAAAATTGAGCAGCAAATCGCCGCTAAAAACGGCTATAAATCCGTCACTCACAAGCTGGAATTCTTCGGCATCTGTCCGGATTGCCAACAGTGAGTTTTTCTACCTAAGCCAGCCGGGCTTTCATCCGGCTGGCTCTTTTTGGACACTTCGACCAAAAACTGTCTCGAAATTTTTTAGGCAGTTTCTTCGGTCAACCAATCACCGAGGTGGAGATATTCCTTGATCTTTCTGCGCTCGTAGCGATTTTTGAGCGCCTTTTTGGGCTGATTATCCGCTTTGCGGAACGGATGTTTTGGGTTACGGACTGCTTCACTGATGACTTCCATTGTTTTCATCATAGCTTTTTTCCCTTTCTCAAAACCGTCGTGACGGTTACAGCCTAAACAATGCCAACCTTTGCCGGATTGTTTCCAAAATGTCACGAACAGTTAAAAATGAGACTTCGTACCCGTCAAGTTGTTCAAACTTTTTTGAGGTGAAGAATGAGAAGGGCGGAAGTGGGGAAATTGACGCGAATTCCGCTAATTTTCGCGAATTAAACGACGAAGACACGAAGCGGGAAGTTTTTTAGCCGCAGATGAAACACGGATTGAGCACGGAAAAGCATTGTGACGCGAAGAACTCCAAAAGCGCATAGGAATCGAACCTAAAGCCTGAATCTTGCATAATCCGGTTAACCTGTCTAAAAATGCTTGGCGCAATTTTTTAGAAAATCAACGGACGAAACTGAACGAGCCAGAGCACCATTCATTTTCAACTTTGCTTGCAACTAGTTTCAATCCCAATTTTTCAAAAGCCCGTTGCACATCGGAAAATTCCACTGCCAAAATTCCGGCCAAGACTAGGAGTCCGCCGGGTTTTACCTGGGCGACGATTTTCTTGCGTTCTGCGATCAGCAGGTTCGAGATCAGGTTGGCGCAGACCAGATCGTATTGCCGGGTTGGCTTCAGTTTGGTGACATCGCCTCGCGTGAGCTTTAATTTTGCCGTAAGGCCGTTTATTTGCGCATTCGCCTTGGCCACCCGGACGGATTCCGGATCGAAATCATAAGCGTGCACCGGTTGGTAACTGAGTTTTGCGGCGGCCATCGCCAGAATCCCGGAACCGGTGCCGATGTCTAGTAACGATTTGGCCGTCGTCGCACCTTGGGCAACCCGGACAATTTCGCTCAAACAAAATGAAGTGGTCGGATGCTGGCCGGTGCCGAAGCTCAAACCGGGGTCAAGGATGAGTACCGCTTGATTTTTGCGCGGACGCTGCTTGATCCAACTCGGTTTGACGAGCAGGGCGTGGCCAATTTCAATCGGATGAAAATGTTTTTTCCACGATTCCGCCCAATCTTCCCGCTTCACTCTGACGATCTCAACCGTGGCCGCCCCGATGTCCAAGCCATACGCTTTGAGCTGTTTGAGGCCGGCGGAGATTTCCCCGCGCAATGTGCGTGAGAATGGCCTTTCGCTGAAGACGTTGACCAGGCTGACGCGGGTTTCGAGGTTAAAATAAGCGGAAGCCGCGCTGCCGACCTTGGAGTCAAGTAATTCGGCCACGGCATCCTCAGCTTCCAATGAGGTTGCTACCGAGAGCCGCCACAATGGCTTGGTTGATTTCATAGGGTTATTTCAATCTGATTAGGTCATGTCAGGCCGGGTTAACCTACGCCACCAGGTCGCGCCACGGCGTGAAATTTAGCAATTCCACTTCGGCCATATGAGGATGCAACGCGACCTGGGTGATGCTGGCATATTCGATGTCGAACTGGTTGGTTTTCGGCAACGGTAGTTTAAGCAAAATCGCCAGGATCATGCGGATGACGCCACCGTGACAAAAGATCGCGATGTTTTCCCCCGGATGGGTCTTGATGATCTGGCGCAGACGCGGTTCCACGCGGGCGCGAAAGACCTTGCCACTTTCACCGTCCGGCACGCCGTGGCGATGGATCTGGTGCAGCCATTCGTGGGATTGAAAGCCGAATTGTTCCTGCACTTCGAGCCAGCCCAGGCCGGTCCAGCGGCCGAAATCAATCTCGCGCAATTCCGGAAAAATCGTCTGCCGCTGGCGTTTCATTTTCAACGTCGGCGCGAGTGTTTGCTGCACCCGTTTCATCGGGCTGGCATAGATCGAATCAATGGTTTTGCCACGCAGATAATCCGCCAGCACTTTCGCCTGCCGTTTGCCATTCGGCGAAAGGTTCATATCAATGATGCCGCCGAATTTTCTTTGATAACTGATTTCCACTTCGCCGTGCCGGATGAGCAGCAGGCGGGTGGCGGTCGGCAACGGTGACGGAGAACGTAGTTTTTTTGAAGTAGCCATGGAAAATCAGGCGGTCGCGATGGCGTTGAGTTGGGCCGCGAGCAATTCCCGGATGCCGCCTTTGCCGAGCGTGAGCAAGCTGGCGAGTTGCGCTTCGGTGAACGTCGCCTCTTCGCCGCTGCCTTGCAGTTCAATAAATTCGCCGGCCGAGTTCATCACGAGGTTCATGTCCACGGTGGCGGCGGCGTCCTCGGTGTAGCACAGGTCCAGCAACGGCTGGCCCGCCACGATGCCGACACTCACAGCCGCGATGGGTTTGATGATCGGGCTTTCCACTAGTTTCTTTTCGGTGATCAACTTTTGCACCGCCAGCGAAAGGGCGACGAAGGCGCCGGTAATGGCCGCAGTGCGGGTGCCGCCGTCGGCCTGCAAGACATCGCAGTCCACGCAGATTGTACGTGGTCCGAGCTTTTCCAGATCAATTGCAGCGCGGATGGAGCGGCCGATGAGCCGTTGGATTTCCGAAGAGCGCCCGTCCAGTTTGCCCTTCGAAATGTCCCGCTGTTTCCGGTCCAGGGTGGAGTAGGGCAGCATTGAATATTCGGCCGTGAGCCAGCCGC
Organism: Verrucomicrobiia bacterium; assembly: GCA_036498725.1. Taxonomy (GTDB): domain Bacteria; phylum Verrucomicrobiota; class Verrucomicrobiia; order Limisphaerales; family UBA11358; genus UBA11358. The sequence continues at coordinate 14,626 of DASYEY010000078.1, forward strand.
CGGTGACTTTTTGCTCCTTCATCCAACGCGGTACATTTTCCTCGATGGTCACGCCACAGATGACCCGGGTTTTGCCCCATTCAATCAACGTCGAACCCGCCGCATACGGCGCGATATGGTTCTGGAAACGCAGGGGACGGAGTTGGTGGACGAGGCGGCCATCGGCGCGGGTGGATGTGTCAGACATAAATTGGCAGGCATGTTAAACGCCAATGCTGCCGTCGGGCAACGAGGAAAACTATTTTCATGCGAAGGCGACGAAGGGAGCGAAGGAGGAAAGCAGACATGGATCAAACCACTAAGCCACGAAGGCACAAAGATTTTTTAGCCACAGATGAACACAGATGAAACACAAATCAAGCATTGTTGCGCGCAGGACGCGAAGCGGACGAAGCGCGATAATGGCGTCCCATTCCGTAAATTTTGTCAATGCTGTCAAAAAAGGTTTTCTCAACTTGGCTCGTCAAGCCGGCATTTTAGTCCGGTTGGACCGCAGCAGCTTGACGACGCCCCAAATTATGGTGGCCAGACCGGCGATTGTTACCAATCCGGCTACACCCAGGCCGCCCAGGATCAGGCTGAAAACCTTCAGCATGGCAGATGGTTTGAATGAGAAAATCCTGTCTTCCCCACCGCCCGTGACCGTGATTTTAACCGGCCCGGCATTTTTGATTTCAACGTAACCGATGGAGTTTTGCGCGCTGCCATTATCGGAGATCGTGATTGAGGTGCTGCTGATCAAAGTCAACGGTGCGCCACTGACATCTTGAACATGGATTTCCATGCCGTCAGGAATGTTTTTTGAACGATCGTAGCTTTTACCATCGAAAACGACCTGATAATCATTCCATAGATAGTAACGCCCTGGTTTTTTGACCGTGACTTCCCGGGTGCCTGGCACCTTGAATTGGGTTTCGTCGGATTTTCCAAGGATGAGGGGCAGGATAAATAACAGGGGAACAACAAAAGCGCCGAATAGGAAAAGTCCGGCGCCACCGATGATGGTTTTGATTCCACGTTTCATTTGCTTGCAGGTTGGACTGGCTTTGCAAGGCCAAGCGTAAAGGCGGCTGGCGGGCAGGTCAAAACGCTTCTTTCGTGTAATTAGCATGGACGTCGCCCGCCAAATGGAATAAATCTCCCGCCCGGCGCTCCTATCTATGGACGAAACGTCATTCGAGAACATCGTGAACACGCATTACGAGCCTTTGTATCGTTTTGCGTTGAGCCTTGCGCGCAGCGAGGCCGACGCGGGTGACTTGGTGCAGCAGACTTTTTATCGTTGGGCGACGAAAGGCGGCCAATTGCGCGACCGTTCCAAGGTGAAATCATGGTTGTTCACGACCTTGCACCGGGAATTTCTCGGTCAACGCCGGCATGAGGACAAATTTCCCAAGGTGGAGATCTCCACGGACGAAGGCCTGGAACTGGCTGCGGAATCGCCGGCACCCGACAAACAACTGGATGGTGCGAGTGTGATGTCCGCCTTGCAACGGCTGGATGAAACGTACCGCGCGCCGCTGGCTTTATTTTATCTGGAAGATCATTCGTATCGTGAGATCGCGGAAATCCTGGAGATTCCGATCGGCACCGTGATGTCGCGGCTCGCCCGCGGCAAACAATTGTTACGGCAAACCATTTCAGAAAAAGAAACGTCATAGAAACGCCATGACCCGCGACGAAGCCAAATTGATTCTGCAATCCTGCCGCCCCGGCGGCCGGGATGCCGGGGATCCGCAATTTGCCGAGGCGCTCGCCTTGGCGAAGACGGATTCTGAACTTGCTGCGTGGTTCGCCGGACAGCAGCGCTTCGATGCCAATGTCAGCGCCGGCCTGCAGCAAGTTCGGGTGCCCGCACGGTTGAAGGCGGAAATTTTGGCGCTGGGAAAATCTGAACCGTCGCCTGAACCGTCGCCCATTTTGGCTTGGTGGCGGCATCTATTTTCATGGTCATCGCCGGTCGCCTGGGCGATGGCCACGGCTGTGGTCGTCCTGTTAAGCCTGACTATCTTCTGGAAAAAGCCGGGGGGCGCGGCAAATTTTGCCGATTTTTCAGCGCAAATGGTCAACGCGGCGGTACATGATAAAAATCACGTTGACGTTCATGCCGCTGGCATGAAACAAGCCCTTGCGTGGCTGACGGCGCATCACGGCGAGAAGGACGTGGTTTTGCCGGTAGCCTTGAACCAGGGCCAGGGTTTGACGGGTTGTCGCGTGCTGGATTGGCACGGGCAGAAAGTTTCCATGCTCTGCTACATGGTCAATGGTTCCAAGCATGTGGATGTTTTCGTTGCCGACGCAGCGCTTTTTCCCGATGCGCCCCCGCTGGACCAGCCACAATTCGCCCGCAGCAACGGCAAGGCGACCGTTTATTGGACGCACGCGGACAAGGTGTATCTGGCCGTCAGCCATGGCGATGATGCGGTTTTGAAGCAATTGATGTCGCCGGCCGCGACAGCGGATGGGATGATGGTAAAATTTGTCTGGAATAAATCGCCGGTTGCTGTCTCTAATCTCTGAAGTGCGGCGGGAACAACTCATCGGGCCGCCGCGAAGAAATTAACCAAAACAAAACTATGAATAGAACTCAACGAACAGTCCTCGTAGCCGCCGCGATGGCTGGCATTGTCACCGGTAGCTTGATCAGCAGCGGTTGTGCTAAAAGCCCGGATAAAGACACCATGACCGCACCGGGCACGAATGCGCCCGCCGCCGAAACCGGCAAGCATGATTGCCAGGGCAAAAATAGCTGCAAAGGACAGGGGGGGTGCAAGAGCAGCGATAACGGCTGCAAAGGCAAGAACACCTGCACCGGCAAGGGTGGTTGCAATACCAAAGGCAGTTGCAAGGCCTGAAGTTTTGGTCGGAGCGCCGCGCCTTGTCCGCTGTGAGGGAGCTTTGTTCCCGGTTGCCGGGCGGGCCCGGCGCTCCTCCAACTGCGCCTAATGCGTTCGTAATTTAAAATGCCTGCCAACCCGTTCAATGGTTTCACTGACTATGGCATCGGCATCGGCCTGCGCGTACCGCATTACGAACACATCCTTTCCCAGAAGCCGGCGGTGGATTGGTTTGAGATCATCTCCGAAAATTTCATGGTGGACGGCGGGCGCCCCTTGAAAGTCCTCGACCAAATCCTCGAACAATACCGCGTGGTTCAGCATGGCGTCTCCATGTATTTTGGTTCATCCGAAAAATTGAACCGCGAGCACCTTAAAAAGATCAAACGGCTCGTCAAGCGCACCAAAACGCCGTGGCTTTCGGATCATCTCTGCTGGGGCAGCGTGGATGGCCGTTACACGCACGACCTGTTGCCGATGCCTTATACGTTTGCCGCGGCCAAGGTCACCGCGCAGCGCATCCGCGAAGCGCGCGATTTTCTGGAAGTGCCGATCTGCGTGGAAAATGTCAGCAGCTACGCCGAATTTCACGTTTCGGAAATGACCGAATGGGAGTTTTTGAACGAAGTCGTTGAGCGTGCGGATTGCGGAATTTTGCTGGATGTGAACAACATTTACGTTTCTTCACGCAACCATAATTTCAATCCGCTTGATTATGTGAATGGCGTGCCGGCGGATCGCGTGGCGCAGATCCACATTGCCGGCCACAGCAAATTTCAGAAATATATTTTGGACACGCACGATCATCCCGTGATTGATCCGGTCTGGAAACTGTACGAACGCGCCATCCAGCGTACTGGGCGCACCGCGACCTTGCTGGAATGGGATGATCGAATTCCAAGTTTCGACGAAGTCCACGACGAAGCCCTCAAGGCCAACCAATTTCTTCAACGTGTTGAAAAAGCCGCGGCCAGAACTTAAACGCCAGACGCAGCGTGAATTTCATGAGTTGCAACGGCTCATGGCGCGGGCGGTCATGCGCCCGCTCAGTCGCGGCGACGGGATGCAAAAGCGGTGGGTGGATGGCCGTCCCACCAGGGCCGTGGCCGAAAGTTTCATCAAGCCCAATGACCGGCTGACGTCCTTTGAACGGTTGGAAATCTACAATCGCCAATACTGGTTCCGCATCCGCGATTGTTTTTATGAGGATTATCGTGGATTGCGCGCAATCCTCGGTGATAAAAAATTTGAACGGCTTGCGGACGAATATCTGGCCAGGTATCCGTCGCAATCTTATACGTTGCGAAATCTTGGTTCGCGGCTGGTAAAGTTTTTGCAGGCGGAACCGCAATGGACCCGGCCACGAACCAAGCTTGCGCTGGATCTGGCGCGGTTGGAATGGGCGCACATTGAGGCGTTCGATAACGAAGCCAGGCCGGCATTGAAACTGGAAGATTTGGCAAATGTGGATGCCGCCAGGATCCGCCTGCAGTTGCAACCCCACCTGACGTTGCTGAAACTGGAAAATGTCGTGGACGATTTTTTGATCAACCTAAAAAAAAATTCCGGCTTGCGCAGCGAGGCGAGCAACGCGATGGAGCAGACCCGGCACCGCAAAAAAACCAAATTGGCGCATGGGTTAAAGCGGCAGACTAATTTTCTGGCGGTGCACCGTTATCAGGACGGCATTTATTACAAGCCATTGGAGTCCGGGCAGTTCTTGTTGTTATCCGCTTTGCAAAATGGCGCCACGCTGGAAAAAGCCGTCGTCAAACTGGCCACGTTGAAAATTTCCGGGAACCCCGGCGAAACGGTGGGCAAATGGTTTGCCAACTGGGCCGCCCTCGGCTGGTTCTGCGGATTGGAGAAATAAAATCATGAATACTGTCAAATCCACCATGTTCGTCAGCCTGTATAATGTCTGGGTAAAAACCGTCAGTTGCCTGCAATCGCCGTTGCTGCTGGTGATTCGGCTTTATTGGGGGTGGCAATTTTTTGAGACCGGCAAGGGCAAGCTGATGAACCTGGACAAGACGGCGGGTTTTTTTGAGAGTATCCATATTCCCTTGCCGCACCTGAATGCAGTACTGGCAGGTTCAACCGAATGTTTTGGCGGTTTGCTACTGGCGCTGGGGCTGGGCGCACGGATCATCACGGTTCCGCTGGTCTTCACGATGTGCATCGCCTACGCCACGGCTGAATCCGAAGCGGTGCATGCCATTTTCAGTGACCCGGATAAATTCGTTACCGCCGCACCGTTTGAATTTATGCTCGCAGCGTTGATCGTGCTGATTTTCGGGCCGGGGAAATTTTCCGTGGATTACCTGATCCGTTGGAAATATTTCGACAAGCAAGTTAAGGTTTGAAATTCGCCGGTTGTTAAAAAAATCAGACCCCGACCGAGAGGTTGCACCACCGGGCGGGGTCCGGAAGAATGAAGCTGCATGTGGATGTCGGGCAGACCACATCAATCAGAACCGTTGGGATTACACCTGCAATTGGCGTGCCAAGTCTGATTTTGGTCATTGCCCATAAAAATGGGTGTTTTTTGCCAGACTCAATGATTTGAAGTGGCGATTTTTGTTCCGCAATGGCAAAAGCCTTCATTGAATGATGATTCTAACGCTGGTTGAACCTTTGATTCAGTCTCATTGTCATCCTCGTCCTCGTCCTCGAATTTTCACTTTCGTGTGAGGACGGGGGATGACGATGAGCATGAGGAGGATTTAGCAACGGGTCTGTTCAGACTGGCTTTTACTTCTTGCCCGCCTCAAAGCCGGCAAAGAGACTTTCCATGGCATTGAGCGGTTGACTGGCTTGGCTGGTCTGGCCGGGAGTTGTTTTCGGTTGCAGCACCTGCCGAAGATAATCAATGGCGTCAGGGATGTTACGGACAGCTTTGGGCATCAAGGCCCCGGCGGCGTTGGCGTGGCCGCCACCTTGCAGTTTTTCCGCGACCTTGAGCGCTTCGCCATTGCGGCTGCGGAAACTGGCGATCACTACGTTGTTTGCCCGTTTGAACAATGTCACGAGCACAGCATAGTTGGTGGCCTTGGTTTCCAGCATTTGATGCATGATGAGGTTTGTATTGCCGATCAGCGTCTCCATGCAGCCGACCGTCGGAGAAATTTCCAGAATATGTTTTTTGCTCCACTCAAAGCCCAGTGGATCTTCAACGCGCCGTTTGACGGCCATGACTTCGAGCAGCGGATGGTCGAGCAGATTTTCGATCTCACCATCAATGAGCGTGTGCAGGTTCCAGAACTGATAAACTTTTACCAGGTTGGCATAATCCGTGGCCAAGGCAAAATCCGCGTCGTTTTCAAGAAACAGGTCGGCAACGTTGTTCAGATGCACGAGCCGGTCGAGCTTGGGTGATTCGATGCCGTTTTCCTTGCACAATTCATAACAGAGCAGGCCGGCGGATTTGTTGATGTCATGGACCAGGCCGGCATATTTCGGCGGGGTTTCGGTCGCGTGATGGTCAACGACCAGCCATTCCGGCTTGTCCATCCGGGCATCGAACGCGAAGTCAGTTGCCCACGCCGAACGTTCGCGCAGGTCGCGTTGCTTCCAATAATTATAGTGGTACGCCTCCAGTGGGATGGTCCGGTTAAACTTCTTTTTGGCGAGTTTTTGCAGCAAGGCCCCGGCGACGAGGCCGTCCAGGTCGCTTTCGTGCGTAAAAATGGTTTCCGGTTTCGGCAACTCCGTCATGCGGGAAGTTTAAGCCAGTCAACGACGTGTGGCGAGTGAGTAATTATCAGACGTGGTTCAGATGAAGCAGTCACATTCATTTTCTGCTTTGCGATTCGTCTCCGGCACGCAAAACTTTCAAAAATGTTTCGCGTCCAAAAAATCACTTCGTTCGAACAGCCTGAACTCGAACCGTATCGCACGATGCGGCGTTCGGCTGAACATGTGACGCAGGGCATTTTCGTGGCCGAAGGAGACAAGGTGGTGCAGCGTCTGCTGGAAAGCCGTTTTCCCATCGTCTCCGTCGTGCTGCCGGAAAATCGGCTGGAGGAATTTCGTCCGTTGCTGGAGGCACGCACGGAAGATTTCGAAGTTTATCTGGCCGAACGCCGATTTTTGGTCACGCTCACCGGCATTGAATTGTTTCAAGGTTTTCTGGCGGTCGGAAAAATTCCCCACACCTTTTCCCTCGACGATCTGCTGGCGCAAAGTGCGTCACCCAAATTGTTCGCCACGGTGGACGGATTGACGAATGCGGAAAATATCGGGCTGCTCGTCCGTAACTGCGCGGCTTTCGGCGCGCATGGCTTGATTGTCAGCCCGACGTGTTGCAGTCCGTTTTTGCGGCGTTCCGTCCGCAATTCCATGGGTACCATCTTTGAACTGCCCATTGTCGAGCTCGGCAGCACGGGTGTCGCCGTGCTGCCCGGTGCATCGTCAGCCGATGCGGTCAGGAATGGTTCAGTGATCCTGGCGGAGGCGCTGAAAAAACTGCGCGCGCGCGGCGTGCGTTGCATCGCGGCGCATCCGCACACGGATAAACGGACGCTGGCCCAGGCGGATTTTACGCGCGATTGTTGTATTATTTTTGGCAGTGAAGGCACGGGCATTTCACCCGAAGTGCTCGCCGTATGCGATGAAGCCGTGGCGATCCCGATGGCGGGCAAGGTGGATTCCCTTAATGTGGGCGCCTGTGCCGCCGTATTCCTTTACGAAGCGCAACGCCAGCGACAGAAAACTTTTTAGCCTGGAAAAATCAGGGTTGGATCGTTTCCAAAACGACGGAGATTTTTGGCCGTTCCACTGCTCCGGTTTTCAATTTCGTGAACAGTCCGCGCCAGAAACCCAGGCCATAAAGCAGGTGCGTCAGCACAATGAACGGCAGCGCGCCCAAACTTTTTATCAGTCCGCCCCGAGGAATCAAGGCGAGGGTCTGGCCGATCACGGCCAGGGCATAAAATGCGAGAGGGGCGAGGGCAATTTGTTTCCAAAGTGCCGGCGCAAAAATCAGCCCGCACCCGAGTGCTACCAGATAAACATAAAAGAGCGGCGGCACGAAATTCAAAGTCGAGCCGGTCGTCGGGTTGATACGGAATTGTTCCGCACGTCCGCGTCCGTAGGTGAACAGCATTTTACCGAAAGATTTCAGATTGCGGCGCGGCCGGCGATGAACCATGAATTGTGGGTCGTAGATCAGTTTGCCGCCGCGCTGTTGCAATTCATCCATCAACGCATTTTCTTCGTTCGGATAGAGCAGTTCATTGAAGCCGCCGAGCTCAAGCAGGTCGGTGCGGCGGGCCATGAGATTGCACAGAATCAATTCTTTTTCGCCCGCCGCCCGGGTTTGTCCCACCGGCGTGTAGCGAGCGCGGCTGGGACCAAACGCCAGCCAACTGGACAGGGTCAGGGCAAAAACTTGTTCCAACCATGGCGCGGTTGCCGGGCATAGGTTGGGGCCGCCCACCATTTTCACCGAGGCGTCGGCGAATAATTTTACGGCGCGCTGGAGATTGTCCGCCGGCGGTATCGAATCATCATCAAGGAAATAGATCAGTTCACCGCGCGCCGCCCGGACCGCCGCATTGCGTTGCACCGACGGTTGTTTTCCGCGGGCAACGAGAATCTGCAACTGGCCGGACGGGTAGTCCAACTGGCGTGCCGCTGTAACTGACGGGATTTCAACTTCGTTTGGGCGTGCGGCCACAATGACCGTGACGCCCGGCAATGATTCACTCACCCGTAAAAGTTAAGGTTCAAGGCGTCGAGTTCAAAGTTCAATTTTTAAGCCCATCCCCGGCGGCAATCTTGTTTTGGCCGGATGATGAAGTCAGATTTCCATAAAATGGTTTTGACTTGCGGCGTAAAAAACATAAATTGTTCGTCCGTTTTGGATGGGGTCTTAGCTCAGTTGGTAGAGCACCACAATGGCATTGTGGGGGTCGCAGGTTCGAATCCTGTAGGCTCCACCATCCTCGGGAAATTTTGCGCTGGCAAAATTTTAGTTTTCGTTACTTCCCGGAAGGATTCCGGTTTTGTTCCCAGAAAGTGAACACCTCCTGCCACCATTGCGGCGGTTGGGCGGACACGTCATTATGATGCGCCCCGGGAAAGAGTTGCAGACTTTTCGGGCCGGCATAACCGTCAAATAAACGTTGGCCGGATTTCGGGCCGATAACCTCATCCGCACCCGCAATGACGATCTTCACCGGGCCATGATAGGCTTTCAAGCTTTCCGACGGATTGAAACGATCGAGCAAAAAGAAGTAGGCGGGCAGAAACCAAAAATGTTGCTGCGCGACCGACGCGAGATTGTGATAAGGCACGAGGAGTGCGAGCCCGGCCACCTCGGCTGGATGGTTACGGGCCAGATCGCACGCCACCCCGGCGCCAATGGATTCACTGACGATGAATTTTGGCAAGGTCACCGGCAGCAGTTGAAAGGCTTCTTCGGCGGCGGCATCCAAACTTGTTTTACTTGGCGAACCATCGCGTGCCCCGTAGCCGGGATATTCCAGAACGTAAACCGTGACGTTGGTGGCGGCGTGGATCGGTTGCGCGAGATAATCACGCCCAACGGCGCAGCCGGCATTGCCGTGAACAATCAATACACTGCCGCTGGCGGGCCCGGTGGTCGGAATTTTCCAGCCGATGATCTGGCCGGTTGCATTGGTCCACGGAACGAAGCCGTGGTCGGTGGCGACCTGAACGATTACCTCCGCCGGGATTTTCGTGGGAATATAAAGCAGCTTGCGTTGCCAAACGCAGCCGCAAATGCAAAGCGTCACGTAGATGAGTACAAGGGTGATCAACATGCGGCGGCCAGTTTTTTTCCCGTCTTTCATGCTCGCTTCGGGCAGAATGCCTGATGCGTTTCCACGGTCAAGCTGATCAGTGACCGCTAGCGAACATCAAAAAGAAACGGGGAACAAATTGTTCCCCGTTGGTGGTTATTAAAAATGTTTGGAGCGTGGCCTTGAATCAACTCGCGGGCGGCGTGGTCGGTTCCGGTTTCTTGCCCTTCACTTCGATGTACAATTCGCGCAATTGTTTCGGTGAAACCACGGACGGCGAATCGGTCATCAAGTCCGTGCCTTTCGCCGTTTTGGGGAAGGCGATGACGTCGCGGATGCTCGGAGTGCCGCAGAGAATCGCAATCAAACGGTCGAAACCGAGGGCGATGCCACCGTGCGGCGGCGCACCGTATTTGAATGCGTCGAGCATGTAACCGAAACGCAGCTTCGTTTCTTCCGGCGAAATCGCCAGCAATTCTTCGAAAATGGTCTTTTGCACGTCCGGCTGATGGATACGAATCGAGCCGCCGCCCAACTCCACGCCATTCACGACGATATCGTAATGTTGGCCGCGGACTTTTTTGGGATCGGCCTTGAGCAAGGGGATATCCTCGGTCACCGGTGCAGTGAACGGGTGATGGCTGGAATACCAGCGGTTCTGTTCGCGATCGAAACCAAGCAACGGAAACTCGATAACCCAGAGGAAATTGAATTGATCCGGCGGGATCACGAGCTTGCCTTGCGTCTTCAACACGTCAGCGCAATAGAGACGGATCTTGCCGAGGATTTCACAGGCGGTGAGCCATTGGTCGGCCGCAAACAGGATCAAATCGCCTTCTTGGATCTGCAGCTTGGCGGTGAGCGCGGTTTTTTCCGCGTCGTTGAAGAATTTCACGATGGGCGATTTCCATTCGCCGTTTTCCACCTTGATGAACGCGAGGCCTTTCGCTCCAAAACTCTTGGCGTATTCGGTCATCGTTTCGATCTGGCCCTGCGTCGCACCGGCGAGGCCTTTGGCATTCAGGGCCTTCACCACGCCGCCGTTGGCGATCGCGCCGGAGAATACCTTGAACGAACTGGTCTTGAACTCTTCCGTGAAATCCACGAGTTCCATGCCGAAGCGCGTATCCGGTTTATCAATGCCGTAGCGGTTCAACGCCTCTTCAAAGCTGATGCGTTTGAATGGTGTCGGCACGTCAATGTTCAATGCCGTTTTCCAGACGCGTTTGAGCAGGCCTTCGATGAGCGCGTAAATGTCTTCGCGTTCGATGAAGCTCATCTCGATATCCACCTGCGTGAATTCCGGCTGGCGGTCGGCGCGCAAATCTTCGTCACGATAACAGCGTGCGAGTTGAAAATATTTTTCGATGCCGGCCACCATCAGGATTTGTTTGAACTGTTGCGGCGATTGCGGCAGGGCGTAGAACGTGCCGGCTTCGCGGCGGTTCGGCACGAGGAACTCGCGGGCGCCTTCGGGGGTGGACTTGAATAACGTCGGCGTTTCGACTTCGAGAAAACCCTGGTCGTCCATATAACTGCGCGTGGCGATGGCGACCTTGCTGCGCACTTTCAGGTTGCGCGCCATTTCGGGGCGGCGCAGGTCCAGATAGCGGTATTGCAGACGGATATCTTCCGCGACCTTGGCGGCGGCTTCCGGGTCATCAATCTGAAAGGGCAGCACTTCGGCCATATTGAGTACTTCCAGCGTGGTGATGCCGACTTCGATTTCGCCGGTCGGAATTTTTGAATTATTGGTGCCGGATGGGCGTTGCCGCACTTTGCCGGTGAGGCTGACAACGCATTCGCTGCGGAGCGAGGCGGCTTTTTCAAAAAGATCCTTCGGCAAGTCAGACGGATCGAACACCGTTTGGGTGCGGCCTTCACGGTCGCGGATATCAATAAAGATCAGGCCGCCAAGATCACGGCGGGAATGGACCCAGCCGGACAAAGTGACCGTCTGCCCGATGTGTGAGGGGCGCAGTTCGTTGCAATGATGCGTGCGTTTCATGTATAAATCGTTCTGGTCGGGAGGCTTCTTTCCATCCCACTCTAGCTTCGCTCAAATTTAACGGATTGGACCCGACCGGGACGCCAGCCAGCAGTTCAAACCATCAAGCGAATATTGATTCTGGCGAAGAAATCGAAGGATTTCAAAGTAAAAAGGTGAGCTGGAATCCGGGCTAAATCGTTTTAATCAAGACGATGGCAAAAGCATCCTTCTCATCCTCATCGTCGTCCTCGTCCTCGCGCTGTTTTTAACCACCAAGCCGCCAAGGCACAAAGAAAAATTATGCTTGCCGTCGTGGTAGTTTAATTTGCGCAAATTCGCGTCTATTCCTCTCGCTTCTCCGCTCGGGGACTACCAGCAAATGCTGCCACGTTCGTTTGACGATAAACTATCTTACCGCTCAATCAGGCAGCGAAATGCGCCATACGTTCGTCGCCGCGCCGGAATTTTTTAAAGCTGTCTCTACTCCATGATTGCTGAATTGTTGCACGCTGCCGTCAGCCAGGCCGAGATTGCCGGAATTGACGTGCATCGTCGTGGTCCAACTGACGCGCTGGCCGGGCGATAGTTTGAGGATGCCGCCTTCCGGTTCGTTATCCGCAGTCAGGTTACGGTCGCCATCCAGAAAACGTTGCGGATGTGATTCGTCCGCGTCGAGAGCAACAAAGTAACTGAGGTTGGCATTTTTGAATTGTTTGAAATTATAGGCAACGGTTCGCGTATCCATCGGGCAGATCAAAATTTTGGGCGTGCTCAATTCATTCGACATCACTTGAAAGTTGTGAAAGGTATCCTGACCATTGGTGGATTCCATGGTGCCGCCGTTTCGAGTGGAGACAGCCATCGGATATTTATCGTCGTTATCTCCTTCCCAAATGCGGAAAGCCAGCCCGCATTGTTTCAGGTTATTGACGCAATTGATCCGGCTTGCTTTATTTTTGGCTGAGGCCAGCGCGGGTAACAGCATCGCGGCGAGCACGGCCAGGATGGCAACGATGACGATCAGGGCCACCAGGGTGAAGCCGCGTTTGGCAGGGTTCATATCTCACCTTTACGCGCTTCATGCTTATAATTCAAGCAGTTCTTATTTTACGCTTTACCTTTTTTAAAAAGCTGTTTGCCTCTTGTGCATCAGTCGTAGCCACGAAAACAAATCATCATCTATGAAAAGATACCTGCCGATTCCCATTCTCCTCGTGCTTGGCCTGTGCGCCACCTTGAATTTTGGCTGCGATAAAAAAAGCGACATGCCACCCGCCGCCGCCCCGGCGCCCAAAGCCGCTCCAGTTGAGGCCGCCGGCGCTGCTGTCGTTTCCGCCGACAAAACCAGTTTCACCGAAGTGACCTCGCAACTGGATCCGGGCGGAAATTTTTTCCTTTATCTCGGCACCGCGCAATGGCTGGAAAAATTATCCGCCAAAACGGAAAGCTGGCGGCAGAAGATTGAATCGGCACCGGCCTTGAGCGATGAAAATCGTGCGAACGTGGACAAGGGCTTTGATGTACTCTCCGATTTGATCAAAAGCAGCGGGGTGGAAACGATCAGCGGCCTGGGTATCAGTTCCATTGCCATTGAACCCGGGCTCTATCGCAACAAGATGTTGTTGCATCATTATCCGGGGCAGGGCGATGGCTTTCTGTGGAAGCTGGCGGGCGGTTCGCCGCACGCCTTGACTGGTTTGGATTTTCTGCCGGCGGACACTGCGCTCGCGGTTTTTATGGATGCGGATTTGCCGCTGGTCTGGTCCACGTTGCAGGCGGAAGTGGCCAAGGCCAAGTTCCCGCCCGCCCAGGAATTTTTAGATCAATTGCCGAAGCAATTTGAAGCGCAAACCCAGCTTAAGTGGGATCAGGTCGTCAATTCGCTGGGGGGCGAATATGGCCTCGTGCTGACGTTGGATGCCTCCAACGCCGTGCCCATTCCTTTGCCTGCGGGACTTATCAATATCCCTGAACCCGGTTTGTTGATCGTCCTCAAGATCAAGGACGATACGATTTTCAATCGCATTGATACGGCGTTAAAAAGTAATGACCAGGTCATCCGGTCGGAGAAAGATGGATTGAAGATGCGCACGATGCCGTTGCCGATTCCGTTGGCGGTCAATGTCCGCCCGACGGTCGCCACTGGCGGCGGCTATCTCTTCATCGGTTCATCCGATGCGCTCGTGCACGAAGCGCTGGCGGTGAAAGGCGGGCAGAAACCCGGCCTGAAAAGCACCGCGGAGTTCAAACAACTGTCACAGGGCATTCCCACTACCGGCAATCAGTTCGCCTATATGAGCACGTTGTTCGGCCAGACGGTGGCCGATGTCCAGAAGCAGATTGTCTCAGCGCAAGGCGCCAACGGTGGCAATGCGGCGCAAATCGAGTGGATGCAAACCCTCTTCAACAACCATATGTCCCATGCATACTCCGTCGGCATGAACACCGATAGCGGTTGTCTGACGATCGGCAACAGCAGCCAAAGCGCGGCGAATATGGTATTGCTGCCCGCTGTCGCCGTGCCGGCCATGCTCGCGGCAGTGTCCTTGCCCGCTTTTGCCAAGGCGAAAACGACTTCCCAGTTGAATGCCTGCATCAATAATCTGCGGGTCATTGACGGGGCTAAAACTCAGTGGGCGCTGGAAAAAAACAAGAAAACCGGTGATGTGCCGACCGAGGAAGATTTGTTGCCGTATATAACTCACGGAAAATTTCCGCATTGTCCGCAAGGCGGCGTTTATACCATCGGCCCGATTGGTGAAACCCCGAAATGCACCGTTCCCGGGCATCAGTTGCCGGAGTGAGGGACTGCCTGAAAAATTAGTTTTGGCATCAGGCTCATCCTCGTCCTCATTGTCATCCTCGCCGACTGATGAAAAATCGAGGACGACGAGGAGGATGAGTACGAGCAGGATTTAAGGCTAAAGCGAATTAAATCTCCAAGGTCGCACACGGCACATCTTGGGCGGCGACGCGAAGCTGCACATGGGTTGCGCCGATCTGATGCAACTGTTCAGCCATAAGGTGTTCCGCGAGTTCCGGCTTGTTGCATTCATCACTTAAGTGCGCCAGATAAAGATGCTGCAGTCCGGCCGACATGATGTGGGCTGCCGCTTCCGCTGCCGCCATGTTTGAAAGGTGACCGTGCCGGCCCAGGATGCGTTGCTTGAGATTCCATGAACGGCGTGGGCAATCTTGCAACATCTTCACATCGTGATTGGATTCGAGGACGAGGACATTGGCAGCACGGATGCGTTCCAGCACCAGCTTGGTCGTGTGGCCGAGATCCGTGGCGAACCCGATATTTCCCCGGGCGGTGCGCAAAAGAAATCCAACCGGATCCTGTGCGTCATGGGGAATGGCAAACGTTTCGATCACCAGGTCGTTCAACTCAAACGCATCCCCGGTTTGAAACAAGCGCCAGTCAATCTTGGTCTTTAGGTAACCGGCATTTTCCCCGTCACTGCCTGAACTTTTTTTGGCGGCCAGCCGGGATTTCAACGCCCAGATGGTGGCGTCCTGGGTCTCGCGGTTGCAATAGACGGGAATCTGTAACTTATCGGCGATGCCGAGCAGTCCGCTGATGTGGTCACTGTGTTCGTGGGTGATCAGAATGGCGGTCAAATTTTCCGGAGTGCGCCCGATGCTCGCCAGCCGCAGCCGCAACTGACGCGGCGAAAATCCGGCATCCACCAATACGCGTGCCTCGGCGGTTTCGATGTAGGCGCAATTGCCCGCCGAACCGCTGCCGAGGATGGTAAATTTGACAGACACAATGTCTAAATTAGTGCCACCTTCCCGCACGGGCAAATGTTTTTGCCGAGGTTGGGTTTATTTTGAGAGCTGACGCGACTTCGCCCAAGGCATTCAACGCTCAATACGATCGTAAATCCCCACCCGCCAATCAAAAATAAAGCAAGGGGGATTGATTTTTGCCATGGTCCAACCCTATCGTTTGCGCGTCCCCAGACAAAAACTTCCAATTGTTTCAAAACTTTTGGCAGGATTGGTGCTATACTTAGGAAATGTTTGCTCAGATTTGGTGGGTTGAATCACAAATGAGATTGATCAGAAGACCTTTGGCGTTGGTTGTCATACTGCTTTTTTCCAGTGTCATGCTGGCCACGGCGGCCGAACCCGGGCGGAAAATGCTATCCGGGCATGTACCCAAGGCCTTGGCTCAACTCAAGGCACAAGGCGTCCTGCCGGCGACCAATCGGTTGTCTCTGGCCATCGGCCTGCCGGTGCGCGATCCGGCGGGTTTGGATGCCTACCTGCAAGAACTGTACGACCGGCACAGTCCGAACTACCACCACTATCTTACGCCGGAAGAATTCACGGCGCGTTTCGGCCCAACGGCGGCGGATTATGATGCGGTAAAAGAATTCGCGCGCACCAATGGTTTCACCATCACTGCCACGCATGGCAATCGGTTGTTGCTGGATGTGGCCGGTTCCGTTTCAGCGGTGGAAAAAACGTTTCAAGTCACCTTGCGGACGTACCGGCACCCGAAAGAATCGCGGAACTTTTTTGCACCGGATATGGAACCCTCCGTCAGCGCCCAGTTGCCGATCGCCGATATCAGCGGCCTGGATAATTATTCCCGCCCGCATCCCAATTTTCAATTTCGTCCGACGCAAGTCGCACCGCGCCTCGGTTCCGGTTCCGGCGGCGCCTATCTGGGTAATGATTTTCGGGCGGCGTATGCGCCGGGAACCACTTTGACCGGCGCCGGCCAAACCGTCGGCCTGGTGCAGTTTGACGGTTTCTATGCGGCGGACATCACGAATTACGCGACGGCGGCCGGCATCACAGCGCCGCCGATTCAAACGGTTTTGATTGACGGTTTCAGTGGTGCGTCAACGGGTGGCAATGGCAACACCGAAGTGTCGCTCGATATCGAAATGGTCATGGCGATGGCTCCGGGACTGAGCAAGATCGTTGTGTTTGAGGGCAACCCCAACAACTTCATTCCGAACGATGTTTTGAACCAGATGGCGGCCAATAATACGGTGAAAAATTTAAGTTCCTCCTGGGGTTGGAGCGGCGGCCCAAGCACGACGACGGACACTATTTTCAAGCAGATGGCGGCGCAAGGGCAGAGCTATTTCAGTGCCTCCGGCGACAGTGATGCGTTTCCGTCCAGTTACGTGGATAATGCCGGCAACGTCACTGCGCCTGCCAGCAGTCCTTACATCACCCAGGTTGGCGGCACGACGTTGTCCACGAGTTCCGCTGGTGGCCAATATACTTCGGAAACTGTGTGGAATTGGGGTTATGTTTCAAGCGCCGGTGCATATGTCGGCAGCAGTGGCGGGGTCAGCAGTTATTATTCACTGCCGACCTGGCAACAGGGAATCAATTCCTTTGCGAACAATGGCGGTTCGACCACCAAGCGCAATATCCCGGACGTAGCTCTGACCGGCGACAATGTTTTCGTCTATTACGGCAATGGCAGCAGTACCGTGGTCGGCG
>DASYEY010000079.1:0-22868 GCA_036498725.1 Verrucomicrobiia bacterium
GAATGGCAATGTCATCAACAGCGTGCAGTTCTATGCCAACTCCGTAGTGATCGGACAGGTCGCAACGCCGCCTTATATTTACGCGTGGGCCAGTGTCAGCAATGGCAACTACAACGTATTTGCGCAAGTGACTTATAATAACGGCAGCGTCGTGGATTCCGTGCCTGCCAACATCGCGGTCACCAACACGAGCTTGAATTTAGGTTTCGAAACACCTGGCCTCGGGGTGGGTAACTACCAAAATAATCCGCCCAGTGCCTCGTGGGTTTTCAGCCCGAGCACGACCCTTGCCAACAGCTCTGGCATCGCAGCCAACGGCAGTGCTTTGGGAAATCCTCCGGCTCCGGAAGGAGTTCAAGCTGCCTTTGTTCGGGAACAAGGCACCGTTTCGCAGACCTTGGGCGGCCTTACGCCGGGAGTGAATTATACGGTCATTTACTCGGCTGCGCAGCGCGTTGGCAGCGCGCAGACTTGGAATGTCCTATTGGATAACACCGCGATCCAGATCAATAACCTCGCGGGCTCAACTAATTATACCACCTATGCCGCGAACTTCACCGCTTCGGCCACGGTGCATACGTTGTCCTTTGTGGGTACGGATTTGGCCGGGGGCGACAACACCGTTTTTCTGGATAAGGTCAGCCTCAGTGCCAATGAGAACTTGGGTTTTGAAATTCCCGCCATCGGCAACGGCAATTATCAATATGGCCCCGTGGGCGGCAGTTGGGTCTTCAGTGGCAGCAGCCCGCTCGGCTCCGGTATCGTGGCGAATGGCAGCGGTTTCTCAAATCCCAAGGCTCCGCAAGGAACCCAGGCCGGATTTGTTCAACAATTAGGCACGCTTTCGCAATCCATTTCCGGTTTGATTCCGGGAACCAACTACGTGATCTCGTTTCAAGCCGCACAACGCCCGGGCAATGCGCAGTCCTGGCGCGTAACGATGAATGGCATCACCATCGGGAATTATAATCCCGGGGGCGGCGCCACGGCTTACACGAATTACACGGCGAGTTTCACGGCCACGGCCAGCACGGAAACGCTGGCCTTTGTGGGGACGGATTTGGGCGGGGGCGACAACACCATCTTCATTGACGCCGTACAAATTACTGCCGTCGCTCCGGGCGCGCCGGCATCGTCGCCCGTTTTAACCGCCGTCGCGGGCAATACCCAGGTTGGTTTGAGTTGGACCACGGTCAGCGGGGCGACGAGTTATAACGTGGCGAGTTCGATGTTGGACGGCGGGCCTTACACCACGGTGGCCACGGTGACGGGTACAAATTATCTCAGCACCGGCTTGGTCAATGGCACGCCGTATTATTATGTCGTATCGGCGGTCAATGCCAACGGAGCGGGGGCCGGTTCCAGTCAGGCCAGCGCCACCCCGCAAGTTCCGCCGCCCGCCACCGTGACGGCGGTCGCCGGGAATAGTCAGGTGACCTTAAAGTGGACGGCGGTGGCTGGCGCAGTGAGTTATCAGCCCGCGATTTCAACGGTCGATGGCGGACCTTACACCACGTTGGGAAATGTGGCGGGCACGAACTTCTTCAGCACGGGTTTGGTCAACGGCACCACCTACTATTTTATCGTCGTGGCCATGACTTCCAGCGGGCCGACGGCCAACTCGGTTCAAGTCAGCGCTCTACCGCCGGGACCAGCCTTGACCACCGTCACCAACTTTGGTTTTGAAACGCCCGTAGTCACAGCGGGGAGCTTCCAATACGGTCCGGTCGGCAGCGGTTGGACCTTTAGCGGCAATAGTCCGCAGGGTTCCGGCATCATTGCCAACGGCAGCGGTTTTGGCAGTCCCAATGCGCCGCAAGGAATCCAGGCGGCGTTTGTCCAAAATCATGGAACCATTACCCAAACGCTTACCGGCTTCATCCCGGGCACAAATTACACGATCAATTTTCTGGCGGCAGAACGGCCAAACTATGCCGCCCAGTCCTGGAACGTGACAATCAATGGCGCAACGGTCGGGAGTTACAATCCGGGAGCGAGCGCCACGGCTTACGTGAACTATACCGCCAACTTCACGGCCACGGCGACGTCGCAAGTACTTGGCTTTGTGGGCACGGATTTATCCGGCAGTGACAGCACCATCTTCATTGACGATGTGCAGATTGCCATCACCGGACTTACCTCGAGTCCCAATCCGTTGCTGGTGACGAACACATTGCCGGTGACGGCGGCTGATGTAGTCGGCAGCCAGGTCACGTTCACTGCCGGTTTCATGGCTGGCAGTCCGCTGGCTTATCAGTGGCAGAAAATCACGGGCGGAGTGACCAATACTATTCCCGGCGCGACGAGCCCGATATTAACGCTGACGAATCTTCAGTTAACCGACACGGCCAGCTACCAGCTTCGCGCCTCTAATTCTTTTGGCGTGGCGTTTAGTTCGGCCAGCTCGCTTACGGTCAACAGCGTGCCCGCGCCGGTGAATAATGTCATTGTTGCCTATGCGTCCCAAACTGGTTTCAGCACGGGAGCGGCGTTGACGCCCACCTGGACCTTGGCGGCCAATAGTGTGATCGCCGGTCAATTGCCCACTAGTACGAGCGGTAATTTTAATCTGGAACCCTACTGGGCGACCCGGAACATTAGTTCCCTCACCGCCGGCGGCAGCCTCACGATTGGCAGCGGGGGCAATCCGGCGACCGCGACTCCCAGCTATGTGACCTGTGGCAATGGTGCGGGCGCGGGTTCATTGATTGTCTATAACCTTACGAATACTTCCGCTGCCGGTTACACTCTGACTAACCTCACGGTTTATGGCGGCTGGCGGGATTCCGGTCGGGATCAACAAGGGTACACCGTTTACTATTCCACCGTGGCCGCACCCACGACTTTTGTTTTCTTGGGCAACGTAAGTTATACTCCGGCAAATGCCGCCGGTGCTGCCTGCACGACGCGGGCAACGTTGACGCCCGCGACCGGGGCGCTGGCGACGAATGTGGCCGCAGTGAAATTTGACTTCACCACGCCGACCACGCCAAATGGCTGGTGCGGCTATGCGCAAATCCAATTGTTCGGAACGCCCTTGACCGTTCCGCCCGCAACCAACCCGACAAATATCCTGTTCCAAGTCACCGGCAATCATCTGACTTTAAACTGGCCGGCTGATCACATCGGCTGGCGGTTGCAGATGCAGACGAATACTTTAAACGCGGGATTGGGAACCAACTGGTGGGATGTTGCCGGTTCCACCACCACCAACCAGGTAACCCTGCCGATTGACTCAACCGACGGGAGCGTCTTCTATCGCCTGATTTATTTCCCGGCTCAATGATGGACAAAATTCGAGCCGCGCTTTTTTTGCGATCCATCATGCGTATTAAATCTCCGGTCCCTCAGCACTTAATCATCCGGCAAGCCGGGGAAAGCTGGCCAGTCGTCATCCGACGATCGCGTGCGGCCATTTTTATGATGGCCGGTATTTTAGTTTTTTCGCAGGTGCTGAAATCGGATGGGGCAGGGAACAATGTGCTGCTGGATACGATTGCCCAGACCGGATCAAGTCCGGGCAGTTCACTCACGCCATCTTGGGCGTTGGCGGCGGGCAGTTTGATTGCCAATCAACCACCCGATAGCCAGAGCGGGAATTTTGACCTGGAACCTTACTGGGGTACGCGGAACGTCAGTTCCCTCACCGCCGGCGGCGATCTCACGATTGCGACCGGGGGTAATCCCACAACGACAAGCCCGAACTATGTGACTTGTGGCAGCGATTCCGGGTCGGGTTCGTCGGTGGTCTATACCCTCAATCACGGTTCTACCACCGGCTATAATGTAACCAATATTACGATGTATGGCGGCTGGCGCGATGCGGGGCGCGATCAGCAGGATTATACGATTTACTATTCCACGGTGACGGCTCCCGCCACTTTTATCTCATTGGGAAGTGTTTCATATAATCCCGCGAACGCCGCCAGTGTGGCGTGTGCCACCCGGGTGACTCTGACGTCAACCAACGGACCGCTGGCTTCCAGTGTGGCTGCCGTGAAATTTGATTTCACTACGCCAACTGCGCCGAACGGCTGGTGCGGCTATTCGCAAATCCAAATCTTCGGCACACCGACTGGCGTGCCGCCCGTGGCCAATCTCCCGACCTGCTCACCGGGTTCACCAGTGAATGCCGGCACGGTGGTCACGCTAAATGAAACCGCCACCGGTCTGCTGCCATTGCAATGTCAATGGCAGTCGGATCAGGGCAGTGGCACCACCAATTATGCGGATATCATCGGGGCCACGGGCGCGAGTTACACACTCAACACGACCAATTTTGGCGATTTTAATATTCGTTTTCGCGTGCGGGTAACCGATGTCAACGGCACCGCGTTCAGTCCCTTCGTGCAGTTGGTCATCACCAACGCCAATAGTTCGTTGTCTACGGTCACGGCAAATAATTTACGTTCTGAACATCTGACAAATCCGCTGGGCATTGACGTTGCCCAGCCCCGCCTGAGTTGGATGATGAACTCAGCCATTCGTGGCGCCCGGCAAACTGCCTATCAGATTTTAGTCGCTTCTTCGTCAACGAATCTGGCCCAGGACATTGGTGATCTTTGGAATAGCGGGACAATTGTTTCCGATCAATCGGTTTTGGTGTCTTACGGCGGCCAGCCGTTGACCTCGGGCGAAGTCTGTTATTGGAAGGTGCGCGTTTGGGATCAAAATGGAAATTTTTCAACGTGGAGTCCCGCTGCGATGTGGAGTTTGGGCCTGCTCAAGCCGTCCGATTGGACCGCTCAATGGATCGGGATGAACGAGAATCAGACTATTTCTCCCGCCCCGCCGAGTCCCAGGTTCCGGAAAACGTTTACCATCAGCCAGCCGGTGACGCGGGCCACCGTTTACATTTGCGGACTGGGTTATAACGAACTCCAACTGAATGGCGCAAAAGTCGGGGATCACGTGCTGGACCCCAGTTGGACGCGTTATGATTATCAGGCTTATTATACGACATATGATGTGACCACCAATTTAGTCTCAGGTCAAAACGCCATCGGCGTGCAATTGGCCAACGGCTTTTACAATCAATGGACCGGTGACGCCTGGAATACTTCGACCGCACCGTGGCGCGCGCTGCCGCAAATGTTGGTGCAATTAGTGGTGCAATATGCCGATGGCACAACGAATGTGATCGTCAGTGATCCCACTTGGAAAACTTCCACGGGTCCGCTGGTGCTGGACACGACGCGGCTGGGCGAAGTCTATGACGCACGCCTGGAACAATCCGGTTGGTCCACGGCGGGCTTCAATGATTCGGGCTGGTCCAACGCCGTGGCGCGCGAGGGAATTACTGGTAAGTTGCTGGCACCTGATGCGGAGCCCGTCAAAGTTTTCCAATCGGTTCATCCTGTCCGTATCATTCCCGTGTCCGGGCAGCCGGGTGTTTATACGTTCGACTTCGGCCAGAACTTGGTTGGCTGGGGGCAGTTGACGGTAAATGGTCCGGCGGGAACTTCGGTGAGCCTGGTTTACGGGGAATTGACCAACAGCGATAATTCGGTCAACCAAAGTAACATCAACGGACTGGTGACGTTGAAACAGTATTTCCAAACCGACACCTATATTCTGAAAGGTAGCGGCACCGAAACGTACGCGCCGCGTTTCACCTATCACGGATTTCGTTACGCACAGGTGACTGGTTTGCCGTCCGTGCCCACCACCAATACGCTGGTGGCGCAAGTGGTACATACGGCTTTTACCCCGGTGGGGAGTTTTCAGTGCGCCAGTGAGTTGCTCAATCGGATTGAGACCAACGCGATCTGGTCCTATCTGGGTAATTTCGTTGGCATCCCGACGGATTGCCCGACCCGTGAGAAAAATGGCTGGGATGGCGATACGCAATTGGCGTGCGAAATGGGTCTATTGCATTTCGACAGTGCCGCCGCTTACACGCGCTGGCTGAAAGAATTTGGCCCGGGCCAATTATCCAATGGCGAATTGTCCGGCGTTTTTCCCAATGCCAATTGGGGATACGGCACCGGTCCGGCGTGGGAAGCTTCGGTCCTGTTGATTCCGTGGTTTATTTATGAACATACCGGTGATATCGGAATTTTGACCAACAACTACGCCGTGATGAAGGCGTATGTCAATTACGAGACCAGCGTGGCGTCAGGAAATATCGTTTCCTACGGCCTCGGTGACTGGTTGCCGGCGAACACCGTGACGCCCACCGCCGTGACCGACACAGGCTACTATTATCAAAGCGCCCTGGTATTGGCGCGCACGGCTGCGGTGATGGGGAACACGTTTGACTCGGTACAATACAGCAATCTCGCAGCGCAAATCAGCGTTTCGTTCAACACGGCTTTTTACAATACCAACAACGATAAATATTCCGGCGGCACGCAAACCGCACAGTCCTGCGCATTGTATCAGGGATTGGTTGATTCAAATCAAGTTGCCGCCGTTGCCTCGGCGCTGGCCTCGGTCGTGCAACAAAACGGCAACACGATTGATACCGGCATTCTCGGCTCCAAATATCTGCTGCGGGCGCTATGCGATAATGGTCATGCCGATACCGCCATGGCGTTGGCGGTGCAAACGAATTATCCGAGTTGGGGCGATCAGATATTGCGCGGTGCCACGACGTTGTGGGAAACGTGGAGCGGCACCGAATCCGGTACTTCGCTCAACCATATCATGTTCGGCGACATCTCGGCCTGGTTCATGGAATATCTGGCGGGCATTCGTCCGGGAAGTCCGGGCTACCAAAGTGTCATCATTAAACCGGAAATCACCGGGGCCATCGCCTGGGCGCAGGCGACGCATATTTCGCCGTACGGCACCATTTCGAATGCGTGGCAGATCAACGGATCGAACATTGCGATGAATCTGACGATTCCACCCAATTCATCGGGTCAAATTTATTTACCGATCCTGGGTACGGCCTCAACCAATTTACTGATTCAGGAAAGTGGTCTGACTATTTGGGCCAACGGAGGACCCACCGGCAACGATGCGGACGTGATTTATGATCATACCGAAGGTTCTGGTCCGCAAACGTATTCTGTTTGGAATGTTCCGGCTGGCACCTATCAATTTCATTGGACGATCGTTCCATTGCCTTACGTTGGCGGACTGGTTGCGCAGTCGGGTAACGGTTGGGCTGGCTTAAATTGGATTGGCGCGCTTGGCGCGACGAGCTATCAGGTAAAACGCGCGGCGGTTCACGGTGGACCCTACACCGTACTGGCGAACTCCGTTTTTACCACCAATTACACCGATCTGGCCGTGACCAATGGGCAGACTTATTACTATGTGGTTTCGGCCCTGAGTGGAGGAGCGGAAAGTGTGGATTCCAGCGAAGCGGTGGCGCAGCCATCGAACATTCCCAACTTTAGCTTTGAAACGCCGGAAGTCGGCAATTATGCCTACGATCCCAACGGTGGATCGTGGACGTTTAACGGCGCCAGCCCCAGCGGCTCGGGCATCGTTGCGAACGGTGGCGGATTTGGCAACCCCAATGCTCCAGACGCTTCACAGGCGGCATTCATCCAGGAATACGGTAGCATGTCACAAACCTTGTTCGGATTCACGCCGGGCCAGACTTACACGCTGACTTATTCGGCGGCCCAACGTCCCGGTTCCAGTCAGTCATGGAACGTGAAGTTGGATAATACCGTCATTCAAGCCAACAATCCCGGCAGCACCAGTTATACGACGTATTCGACCACCTTCGTGGCTATCGCCGTGTCGCATACGCTGGCTTTTGTGGGGACGGACTCGGCGGGCGGCGACAATACCGTGTTCATTGACGCTGTGCGAATCACGCCGTCCATTCAGGTGCAGGCACCTTTGGTGACGCTGGTCAGCCCGGCAAATAACGCCAGATTCCTTTCCTCCCGCACCATCCAGTTCACGGCTAGCGTGGTGACAAACGGCAACGCCATCAGTGGAGTTCAATTCTACGTGAATAGCACCAATCTGATTGGACAGTCCGACACGGCTCCTTATGCCTGTTTCTGGACCAATGTTTCGGCGGGTAATTATAGCGTGGCGGCCAATGTGAGGTTCAACGGCGGCGCGCTGGTTAGTTCTGCTGCCGTCGCCATCGCGGTCACCAACCAGCCGCCGGTATTGGGTAATATCGGATTTATCCCCGGTGGCCGACTGCTGGCGGTTTCCGGTTCCGGCCAGCCGGGATATCCCTATGTCCTCGTTTGCGCCACCAATCTGGTTTCTCCGGTGAATTGGATTCCGGTCATGACGAACATGGCGGATAGCTCAGGGAAAATTTCTTTTCCAGATCTGCCGACCACCACCGACCAGGAGTTTTATCGTATCTCGGGAAAATAATTTATTGCATGGTGACATGCGTGCTAAAATCCAGCTTTGAATGCAGGGAATTATTTTGCCGCACTTGGGATGTGCTCGGATGTGACTTTTTGTGACCGGAAATCGGACTACCCCAGTTTTGGGGTATGTCAGTTTTCAAAATTGCTTCCTATACTTAATTTTAACAAACATGAAAAACGGCCTTTTAATTTTTCTGGGCGTCATGGCTTTGGCGTTCAACGTCATGGCTCAATCCGATGACCTGGCGGATCGCTGGGGCAAAGGGGTGTCCATCTCATCCGCCAGCGCCACGCTGGATGGAGTGAAACCATTGGCCAACTGGATTTGGGATTCGGGCGCGGAAAATCCCAGGAATTATTATTTGCTCGTTCGCAAGACGTTCACTCTGAAAAAGCTTCCAGCGGATGCCCGGGCCTTCATTTCGGCCTACGCGTATGCCGATGTGTACATCAACGGCAAGCTGCTAGAACGGTGTCCGATCAATTGCGACCCGGAATATCAGTGCTACGATAATTTCGATATTTCGTCTTACTTGCACAAAGGCGATAACTGCATCGCGGCGGTGGTGCAAAATTTCGGGATTGGTCTGCATTCCCAGATGAATGCCCGGGGCGGATTTTTCTTCCAGTCGAAGCTGAATTTTGCCGATGGTTCATCCGTTAACCTCCTGAGCGATGACAGTTGGAAAGTCACGCAAGCCAAAGCGTGGAACACGGACACCCGTTTGCGCGATCCGAATGCGCATTTGATCGGGTTCGTCGAAGAATTTGATGCGCGGCTTTGGCCCGACGGTTGGAAAAATCCCAAGTTCGATGATTCCACCTGGGCAGCCGCAAAAAAGATTGGCGTTCCGCCGGTGGCCCCGTGGAACAGCTTGGTGGTGACGGAGCGCCCGCGCCTCGTCCGGAAAATCGTGAAGCCGGTTCGCCAATGGCAGAGCGGCAATCTGATGGTGTATGACTTTGGTGTTGAAATTGCCGGCTATCCGCAATTCGTTGTGGATGCCGCCAAAGGCGGTATTCAATTTGAAATCGGCACGGGCGAACGCCTGGATGACAACCGGGCGCCCTTGTTGCGCGCCAGCAGCGATCATTCCGAAAAATACACGACCAAGGCCGGCGTCCAAACGTGGCGGCCTTATACCTGGACTGGCTTCCGCTATTTTTCCATGGCGACCCGCCCGGATATCAAGATCAAGGACGTGAGCGCGGAATTGTCCTGTTACAACTATGAAATGGACAGTTCGTTTGCCTGTTCTGATCCGCAGCTCAATAAATTTTGGCAGATCGGCCAGTACACCATGCGGATCAATTCGATTGATACCTACGAAGATCCATGGCGCGAACACACGCAATACATCGCCGGCGATTCACGCTTCATGTTGATTTACGGAAACTATGCCTTCGGCAAAAGTTCCCGGTTCTTATCGGCCTATAATCTCATCTGCGGCGCTGAATCGCAGCGTTGGCGGACGGATGGCGCGGTTCGCAGCCGTTATCCCACGGATTATTTTCTGCAACCCGGCAGTTCCGCCTATCTCGCGGATTACCAGCTCGAATGGGTTTTGATGATGCACGAATATTTCCTGTATTACGGCCCGGACGCGTTGATGGAAAGTTTTTATCCCAACGTAAAAAAGGCCATGGAGTATTACCGGCAATTTATCGATCCGAAAACCGGTTTGCTGGCGAATTTGCCCGGCTGGATCGTGCTTGATTGGCCCGCTACCTATCACATGGAGATGAAGAACATCATCACCGGCATCAACTGCCAGTATTATGGCGCGTTGAAGGCGGCGGCAGCCATGGCCACCGATTTCGGACATGATGATCAGCAGGCGCAAGTATGGCTCGAGCAAGCCCGTCAGCTTAAGGAAAATATCAACCAACACCTTTGGTCGGAAAAAGACCGGGCTTATTTGGACAGTTACGACGGCACCAAGGTTGGGCAACAGCCGCAGGTGTATGCCTTGATTTATGGGCTGCCCGATGACAGCCGGAAACCGGACATGGTCAACCTGATCATGCAACGGGGCAAACGCTCGGAAGAATCGTTCGCGTATTGGGTGCTGACCTCCATGTTTGCGGAAGGGAAAGATCAGTGGGCGCTGGATTACATGCGCACGAATTGGGGAAACCAAACTCGGCTCAGTTCCTTTAACGGCGCGTGGCACGAAGGCTGGGATCTGCCCTGGGGTTCAACCTCCCATGCGTGGTCTTCCGGTCCCACCGCGTTGCTTCCGCAACAAGTGTTAGGGCTTGAACCCACGGGTTACGGTTGGAAAACCTTTTCGGTTAAACCGCACCCCGGTGATTTGACATGGGCCAAGGGAACGGTTTCGACGGTGGCCGGTGACATCACCGCCGCGTGGGAAAAATCGGCCGCAAATCATTTCACGCTGCGCCTGAAAGTTCTGGACGAAACGCAAGCCACTGTCTACTTGCCTGCCAGTGATTTATCGACGGTGAAGGTGGATGGAAAACGATTAGCCGACAAGCCGGAGCTGGCGGCTCAGCTGGAGTCAGGCCCCTGGATTGTTTTCACAATCGGGCCGGGCAGTCATCGCTTTGAATGTGAAACGAGCGGCCAATGAAGCGCCGCGGCGCCATTCAATCTCGATCAACTATTTAACCGACCAACACCACCAATTTTCGGGGTGAACTACTGATTTATGGGTTTTTCTCTGCGACGATTTCAGCTTGGCCTCGCGTTGGCGTTGTTCACGCCCATGCTTTGCTCAGCTCCCATGGGCGTCAGGGCCGAAGGCACTTTGGAACGTGATTTTGCCACGCCTCCCGATACGGCCAAACCGCGGGTGTATTGGTTTTGGGTTTACAATCGGGTGAATAAAGCTGGTATTAAACGTGATCTCGAACAGTTCAAGGCGAAAGGTATTGCCGGGGTTAACCTTATCTGCACCGGTGGCTACGCCGGAACGTCACCGCTGCCCGGCGTGAAGTATCAAAGTCCTGAGTGGTGGGAACTGTTCCGCTATGCGATCCAGGAAGCCAAGCGACTGGATATTGAAGTTGGTTTCAATCTTTCTGCGGGTGGCTGGGTGATGGAAGGGCCCTGGGTTACGCCGGATAATGCCATGAAAAAAGTGGTGCAGGCGGATTTGAATGTCATCGGTCCGAAAAAATTCTCCGGCAAACTGCCCCAGCCGGAAACAGTGGACGGCTACTATCATGACTATTGCGTGCAGGCGATTCCTCATGTCGGCGCCGAGGCGGCCGTTGATCTCAAAGAGATTATTGATCTTACCGACAAACTGAAAGCTGATGGACAATTGGACTGGGACGTTCCCGCCGGTCAGTGGACGATTCTCAGGACCGGTTACACGGTGACGCGGGAAGGGCAGTTCAAACACGCTTATCCCCATGGCGACACCTACGAAGGTGGCAATGGTTATCAGATTGATTATCTCAATCCCGCTGCACTGGATGACCATTTCCAACATCTCGGCAAACCGATCCTCAAGGTGGCCAAAGAGGCTGGCGGTCAGCTCGCGTATTTATGGTCCGATAGTTGGGAATGCGGCAAGCTCACCTGGACGCAAGATTTTCCGGAACAATTTCGCAAGTATCGTGGCTATGATCTCAAAAGCTATTTGCCTGCGCTGCCGGGAGCGATCAGTTGGCAGGATTACACGATGACCTTCACGGCCACCGCCCCCACGCAGCAGCTATCATTGGTTGGCACAGATCTGGCGGGTGGCGACCACACCGTCTTTTTTGGTTCCGTAAAAATTGTTTCCTTAGGCAAGGCGCCGATGACGCCATCAGTGGTGATTTCGAACGCCGACTTTGCCGCGCCCAGCTTGGGCACAGGCAACTTTGAATATAATCCTGCCGGCGGTGGGTGGAGTTTTAGCGGTTCACCCGGCAACGGGGCCGGACTTGTCGCCAACGGCAGTGAATTTAATAATCCGGATGCACCGCAGGGCGGGCAGGCGGCCTTTATCCAGGGACATGGGACCATTTCGCAGGTCATTTCCGGTTTGATTCCGGGAACACGTTATACCATTACGTTCCCGGCAGCGCAAAGACCCGGAAACGCACAAACGTGGAGCGTCAAAATGGATGATGTCGTGATTGCGAACTGTCAGCCGAAAACCGGCATCACCATCGGCAGCGACGAGGTGACCGCCCGTTTTCGGGAGGACTTTGATCGCACGATTCAAGATAGCCTGGCGGATAATTGTTACGGTCATTTTGCCGATTTATGTCATCAGAACGGCGTGATCATGGGCAGTGAAGCGGCGGGGCCGAATAATATTCCGCCCGAAGATGCGCTGAAGAATTTAGGGCGCTCTGATTTTCCTGCCGGGGAGTTTTGGGTGAATTACAATGCGCCCGACCATTACAACCCTGACCCCGGGCTGAAGCTGAATCTTAAGCAGACGGCTTCCGCGGCGCATGTGTATGGGCGGCGTCAGGCTGAGGCGGAATCGTTCACGCAAATGGAAGGGGATCGCACCCATTGGACCTTTGGCCCGGCGGAATTGAAACCCTATGCTAATGACGCTTTCTGCGAGGGGATCAATCGTATCATGCTTCATCAGGCAACCTGCCAGCCGCCGGAGGATGGCAAGCCGGGCTACGAATTTTGCGCGGGCCAGCATTGGAATCCCAACAGCACGTGGTGGGCGCAGTCAGCGCCTTTCTTTTCGTATCTGTCACGCTGCTCGTATTTGTTGCAGAAAGGAAATTTCGTGGGCGATGTTTGTTTTTATCTGGGCGAGCGCCCGCCCGTTTTGGCTCCGCCCAAATACATCGTTCCCGAACTCGGCTCCGGTTATGACTGTGATTATTGCAATGCTGACGTATTGCTGACCCGGATGTCGGTCAAAGACGGGCGGATCGTGCTGCCGGACGGCATGAGTTACCGGCTGTTGGTGTTGCAAAATTGCGTTTCCTCCGTGCCCGAAATCGCCCGGCGCGTCGGCAATTATCAGAGCTTGTCAGTTTCGCCGGTACCGTCGAAGGCCATGTCAGTGGCCGTGATCAAAAAACTCCGGGAGTTGGTGCGTGATGGAGCCACCATCGTTGGCGCTCCGCCGGAAAAAGCGGTTGGACTGGAAAATTATCCCAATGCGGATGTTGAAGTGCAACAGATTGCCACCGAACTTTGGGGCGATTTGGATGGCAAAACCCGAACCGAGCATCGCTTTGGCCAGGGCCGGGTCATCTGGGGAAAATCAGCCCGTGAAATCCTGCTCGCCGATGGCATAAAACCGGATTTCACCTATGCCAATCAAGGGCAGCATCCGGAGGATTTTGACTATATCCATCGCACTGACGGTGATACTGAAATCTATTTTGTCATCAACCGGAAAAACCGGCCGGTGACGGAGCCTTTCACCTTTCGGATTGCTGGTAAACAGCCCGAGATTTTTGACCCCGTCAGCGGCGACATCCAGACGGCGAAGGTCTTTCAATCAACCGATGGCAGCACCACGTTGCCTTTGCGCTTTGACCGCTTCGGTTCCTGTTTCGTGGTGTTTCGCAAACCGATCACGACGGAGACGGTTGGAAAATCTGAGAGCAATTTTCCTAAACTAGTTCTCCGACAAAAGCTGGTAGGCCCGTGGAATGTCGCCTTCGATCCCGCTTGGGGCGGCCCTACCAATGCTGAGTTCGCCAAGCTGACCAGTTGGACGCAGCGCCCGGAAGCCGGGATCAAATTCTATTCCGGCAAAGCAACGTATTCGAAGACCTTCGACTTGAATGACGCGAATGACTTAGCCAAATCCAAACGACTCTGCCTTGATTTGGGTAATGTCAAAGAGGTGGCTGAAGTGCGGCTCAACGGCAAGAAACTCGGCATCCTTTGGTGCTTTCCGTGGCGCGTGGATATCACCGACGCAGTGAAGCCCACCGGTAACGTGTTGGAAATTGATGTCATCAATCTTTGGGCGAACCGGGTCATCGGTGATTTGGGCCTGCCCGCCGACCAACGGTTCACCAAAACCCACGAGGCTTTCCGGTTCGATATGCTCACCAAAACCACGCCGCTGCTCAGTTCAGGATTGTTAGGGCCGGTGACATTGCAGCAAGATGAACAGTAATATAACCATATGAATACATGTCGCGTTGGTCTTTTTGGCATTGGGCTTGATACCTACTGGCCGCAATTCAAAGGTTTGAAGCCGCGCCTGGAAAAGTATCTGGCGGTGGTCGGCAAGCAGCTTGCCCGGCCCGGCATCGAGGTGGTGAACCTCGGTCTGATTGATAATCCCGTGAAGGCGCTGGCGGCGGGGCATCAGTTTCGCGCGGCGGATGTGGACATCATTTTTCTCCACGTCACGACCTATGCGCTTTCCTCAACCGTGCTGCCGGTGGTACAGCGCGCCAAAGTTCCCGTCATCATTTTGAACCTCTCGCCCACGGCGGCGATTGATTACGAAAAATTTAATCGGCTGGGCGACCGCACCGCGATGACCGGCGACTGGCTGGCGCATTGTGGTGCGTGTCCGGTGCCGGAGATCGCCAATGTTTTTCGCCGGGCAGGCATTGATTTCCATCAAGTCACCGGGATGCTTCATAACGATCCAATCTGCTGGAAGGAAGTGGACGCGTGGCTGGCCGCCGCGCGGGTCGCCCACACGATGTTTCACAATCGCTTGGGTTTGATGGGGCATTATTACGGCGGCATGCTGGATATTGCCACCGACACGACGTTGCAATGCGCCACATTTGGCGGCCACATGGAGATCATCGAAGTGGATGAACTGGCCGCGTTGCGCCGGGAAGTGACGGCTATGCAGATCAAGCAACGGGTGGCTGCCTTTAAAAAAGTTTTCGACGTGCAAGCGGATTGCCCGCCGGCGGAACTGGCGCGGGCGGCGAAAACTTCAGTGGCGCTGGATCGGTTGGTGAAGGAGCACGATCTCGGTTCCCTGGCGTATTTTTATAACGGCGTGGGCAATGCCGAGAATGAAGATGCGATCAGTTCCATTATTCTTGGCAATTCACTGCTCACCGCCCGGGGAATCCCGGTGGCCGGCGAATACGAGGTCAAGAACGCCCAGGCCATGAAAATTCTCGACACGTTTGGGGTCGGGGGGTCATTCACGGAATATTATGCGCTGGATTTTAAGGATGACGTGGTGCTGATGGGGCACGATGGTCCGGGCCATCTTAAAATCGCCCAAGGCAAAACCAAAGTGCGTCCCCTCACGGTGTATCACGGCAAAGTTGGCCGCGGGCTTTCGGTGGAGATGTCCGTGAAACAAGGTCCGGTGACCTTGCTTTCTGTCATGGAAACCGGGGCGGGAAAAATAAAACTGCTGGTTGCCGAAGGTGAGTCCGTCGCCGGTCCGATTCTGGAGATCGGCAACACGAACAGCCGCTACCGTTTTTCCATCGGCGCCCGAAAATTTGTGAACGATTGGAACGCGCACGGTCCCGCTCATCATTGTGCGATCGGGGTCGGCCACATTGCGGAGAAAATCGACAAGCTGGGAAAATTACTTCGCGTGGAAGTCGCCCGGGTTTGCTGAGCATCCTGAATTAAAATTGAATCCTTAAATTATGCCATGGCTTAAACGATGGGGAATGTCGGCGACGCTTTTGCTCCTGGTTTCATCAGGAATCCTCGGCGTGTCCTCCAGTCACGCCCGCCCGGCGAGCGTCCCGGCGAATCAGGCGACAACTAAGGACCATTCGACGCTGGTCAATTTCAACGCCACCGGAAACCAGATCACCCGGTTCGATTCGGTGGCCGCCGCGATCGATGCGCACGATGGTGAGATCGCTTGTTTTAACGGCGTTTTTTATCTGTATGGCACCAGTTATGATTGCGGGTATGAGTGGGGAAATAAAGCCGCGCCCTTTTGCGGGTTTAAAGTCTACACCTCGACTGATCTGGTGAACTGGTCTGACCGGGGCTTTTTATTTGATGCGCAAACTTCGGTTTGGCAGTCGCGTTGCAATGGCGGCACCTACGGTTGCTACCGGCCGCATGTGGTCTTCAATAAAAAAAACGGGCTCTATGTTTTGTGGATCAACGTTTATGACAATCAAGTGGGGTATCGCGTTTTTGTAAGCGCCCGGCCAACTGGTCCCTTTGCCGAGATCGCCGAACCCAAGCTGGCTGTCAACAGTGATGCGCCGGTGGCAGGTTTGAACAACGGCGACCATGACCTGTTTGTGGATGATGACGGTACGGCGTACATCGCCTACACGGATTGGCGGGCAGGGGGGGCGATTACGGTTGAGAAATTGAATGCTGATTACACCTCGGGCGTGGGTGAGCATGTGCAGATCACCCGCGGGCAAACTGAAGCACCGGCGCTCCTAAAACGCCACGGCAAATATTATATCCTCTATTCCGATCCGAACTGTGGTTATTGCGCGGGCACCGGAACCTCGTATTGCAGCGCCACCTCTCCGCTGGGGCCCTGGTCGTCGCCAGTTAAAATCAGCGCTGATTCCTGCGGCGGCCAGCCGTCTTTTGTTTCGACCATAAAACTGAACACCGGCGTGATCTTTCTCTATGGCAGCGACTTATGGAATCACGGGGCGAAGAATGAAGCCCAGGCGAATTTTTATTGGGCGCCACTGACCTTTGCGGCGGATGACTCCATCAATCCGATTGAACGCCAAAATCGAGTCAGTGTTTCCCTCAGCCCGGATACCACGCCACCGCCTGCGCCAGTGGATCTTGACAGCACAAGTGGTACGGATGGCTTTACCAGCTTTTGCGATATCGGTGGCGACATTCAACGCTCGCAAGCTTTCACGGCGACCCGCACCGGCGCTTTAAACGCAGTTTCCTTTTGCACTTTCAAAAGTGGCAATCCGAACGGGAGCTTGGCGATTGAAATTTACCAGGCCAACGCCGCGAGCCAGCCGGTTGGCAAAGCCTTAAGTTCAATATTAGTCCTGCCCGAATCCATTGGTTGGGCGCCGAAATTAATTACGGTTCATCCCGATATAATGGTACAAGCCGGCGCTCGCTACGCTCTTGTCATAAAGTCAACCGCTACCAGTGGTCGTTATGGTTTTGAATATAATGATTCAGCTCCATACCCCGGTGGTGGCGAAGCTTACAGTAATGACGGCGGCCGGAATTTTTCGGCTGAAACCAACCGAGCGTGTCTGTTTCGGACATTTATTCACTCGCGCTAAAACGATTTTTAAAGGACCTGACCATGAATTTTTCGAAGTTATTTTCACCACTGCACAAATTGCTGACCCGCTTGCCAGTCGTCCTGGCCTGCGTGTTGGTGATGTCGGGATTCATCGCTTTGCCGGCGGCGGCCTCGGTGCCGCTCAAACCGGTGGAGTTGCACTGTGAATATCTGGCCAATCCAATCGGCATTGACGTGGTTCAACCGCGTTTGAGCTGGGTTTTAGCGTTGGGAAAACCGTCGTGGTTCGCCAACCGTGGCGAATCCCGCGACCGGGCACAAACCGCCTATCACATTCTCGTTGCCAGCAGTGCGGAGAAACTCGCTGCCAATCAGGGTGACCTCTGGGACTCGGGCAAAGTTGATTCCGACGCCACGGCGCAGATCGTGTACGCGGGTGCCGCGCTTAAATCCCGTCAGCCGTGTTTTTGGAAAGTGGAAATCTGGGATGAACAGCATCGGAAGTCGGTCTGGAGCGAAACGGCTACATGGGACATGGGTTTGCTGGAGCCTCATGACTGGCAGGGATCCTGGATCGGGATAAATATGCCCACGCCGACCAACTCTGTTTCCGTGAACCCGGCGCCGTATTTGCGCCGCGATTTTTCATTGCGAACGGGCATCAAGCGGGCGCGGCTTTATGCCAGTGGCGTCGGTTATCTTGAATTGCATCTCAACGGACAAAAGGTCGGTGGCAATCGTGAGCGAGACCCGGGCTACACGGATTTTGACAAACGCGTGCTCTACGTGACGCATGATGTCACGTCCCAGCTTCGGCCCGGAACGACGAACACGCTGGGGGCCATTTTGGGTACCGGTTGGTACGACGTTCATGATCTCGCCGTGTGGGGATTTGAACATGCATCCTGGCGCGGACGGCCTCGCCTGCAATTGATGTTAGTAGTGGATTATTCGGATGGCAGCAGCCAGACGATTACGAGTGATAATATGTGGCACGCAACGAGCGAGGGGCCGATTCGTTTTGACGGCATTTACAGCGGAGAAATCTATGATGCGCGCCGGAAAATGCCCGGCTGGGACGCGCCCGGATTTGTGGACACTAACTGGCCCGCAGCGGATGTGTTGCCCGCTCCGTTGGGAAAATTAACTGCGCTACGGTGTCCGCCGGTGGCCATCGCAAAAAATATTATTCCCAAATCCATCACCCAGCCCAAACCGGGCGTCTATGTCGTGGATATGGGAGAAAATTTCAGCGGCCATGTGCAATTGACCGTACAAGGGCCGGCGGGCACCACCATTCATCTGCGTTACAGCGAATGCGTGGCAGCGGATGGCATGGTGGACCGTTCTTCCATCACGGAATTTATGCGTCCACCCAAACTGTTCCAGGAAGATGCCTACGTTTGTAAAGGCACCGGCACCGAGACGTGGGAACAACGGTTTTCCTACAGCGGCTTTCGTTATGTCGAAGTGACGGGATTTCCCGGTGAACCCACCCTTAAAAATTTTCGCGGGCGCTTTGCCCACACCGATATGCAGCCGGCCGGCGAATTTTCCTGCTCGAACGATGGGCTTAATCAGGTTCAGGCAGCCACCGTCCAATCTTATTTGAGCAATGCGCAGAACATTCCCACCGATTGCCCCACGCGCGAGAAAAATGGCTGGACCGGCGATGCACATCTGGCAGCGGAAGCCGGGCTGATGAATTTCCATGCGGAAACGTTTTATACGAAATGGTTGGATGACCTACAGGATAACCAGTTGGCGAATGGCCGGCTTCGCGTGATCGTGCCGTCGGATGGTTGGGGATTGGGCAACTGCCAGCCGGCTTGGGATAGCGCCTATCCGTTCATTGCCTGGTACTTATATAAATACGATGGCGACCGGCGCATCCTCGCTCAGCATTACGACCGGCTGCGGCGCTATGTGGATTATCTGACGAGTAAATCCGGCAGCGGCACCATCACAGAGGACACCTTGGGCGATTGGTGTCCGTGGTCAACGGAAACACCCAACCAATTAACGGCGACCGCGTTCTATTACGAAGATGCGCGGATCGTATCCCAGGCAGCGGCGATTCTCGGGAATACCGAAGACGCCGCGACATATGCGACGTTGGCGGAGAAGGTGAAGACCAGTTTTAATGAACGGTTTTTCAACCCCACCAATAATTCGTATGCCAATGACAGCCAGACGGCCCTCGCCACCGCGCTTTATTTTGGTTTGGTGCCGGAAGAGCGGCAGTCGGTAGTGCTGGGAAAACTGGCTGCGCAGGTGGAAGCCCTCAAGCACATTGACGCGGGCATTCTCGGTGCCAAATGGATTCCGGCTGCCCTCTCAGCCGGTGGTCGAAGTGATGCAGCTTATTTGCTGGCATCGTACACCAACCAGCCGGGCTGGATCAGCATGGCCAAAGATTCTAAAACCCTGTGGGAGCAATGGCGCGAGCCTCATTCGCGCAACCATATCATGTTTGGATCCATCAGCGGCTGGTTTTATCAATCGCTGGCTGGCATCAATTGCGATCCCAAGGAACCCGGCTTCAAACACATCCTCATTCAACCACATCCGGTGGGTGATCTGACGTGGGTTAAAGCCACCTATGATTCAATTCATGGCCGCATCGTCAGCAACTGGAGCCGGCAAGCCGGCGGGTTTACCCTGGAGATAACCATCCCGGTGAATACCACGGCCACCGTTCAGGTGCCGACCGAAAATGTGGATTCCATCACCGAATCCGGCCAGCCAGTCGCGAAAGTGTCCGGCATCAAATATATGGGAATGAGCCAGGGCGCCGCCGTTTATTCAATCGGCTCGGGTACTTATAAATTTTCATCGCGCCTGGGTGAAACAAAATCATGAGCTGAAGGTGGCTGGATTCAGAGGCGTTGTTATTTGATCAGGTCACCGGCGCTTGGAGACGGGTTCAATGGCGGCAACTATCTAAAATTAATCAGTATGGTGATCAACTGTAATTCTGGTTTTTCAAGCGCAAACGGCGTTCAACCGGTAAGCCACATTCCCCGGCGGATCAGCCTGGTTGATGAAACGGTTTCCGCGTTGAAAGCCTCCATCAAACAAGGTGAACTCGCCGGCACGTTGCCGGGCGAGATGCAGCTAAAGAAACACCTTCACGTCGGGCGCGACACGGTGCGTCGGGCGCTAAAAGTGCTGGTCACCGAAGGCTGGATTCTGCCTGCTGGCCAAGGCCGGAAGAGCAGCGTGAAGATCCCGGGCTCGCGCCGTCCGCGTTCGCAACATGCCGCTAAATTGCCCGTGACTTTTCTTTCACCGCCCGGGGAGAGAACGCACGGCCCGGACTCGGCCACGGCAGAAATCCAACAAGAATTGCGCAAACAGGGCGTGGCCGTTCAGTTCATCGCCCCGGAAATCTTCAAGTTAAGCCAGCCGCAACGTCAGCTGGAACAACTGGTACGCCAATATCCCTCTTCCGGCTGGATCCTGCATCAAACGACCCCGCCGATTCAGAGGTGGTTTGCCAAACACGCTTTCCCGGTGCTGTTGTATGAGGCGCCGTTTGCGGGGATTGATTTGCCGTTTGTGGCGGATGATTGGGAAGCGGCAGCCTTCCATGCGGGAGCTGAGTTGACTCGCTACGGCCACCGGCAGATTGCGATGCTGGAAGCCAATCAACGCGATTCAAAATCAGCCGCCGCTCAAAACGGCCTTAAGCGTGCCTTCGCAACCGTCAACGCACGAGCATCAGTATCAATGAGATTATTATCTGAGGACGGTTCGCCGGCTTCGGTGGCGGCGGCGTTGGAAAGTGCAGTCAGTTCAAAATCACCGTTGACGGCCTTGATTATCACCCGATCTGCCCAACTCATGAATTGTTATTCCTGGCTGGTTTCCCGTGGCCTGCGCGTTCCGGCAAATATGTCAATTATCTCGCTGGCGAGTGATCGTTGGTTCAACACTATTTTTCCGAAAGTTTGTCACTATCAAACGCAGACCAAGATCATCTCGCGGGAGATCGCCACGCGAATCAATGAATTGGTTTCCAATGGCTCCGTAACCGCCCGATCTTTATACGTGCCGCTGACCTATGTGGTCGGCGCGACCGTTGGTTCAGTGGAAATTTCATCCGCCATACGGGGCAGTGCGGGGTTGCCACTCCACCGATCTTAATCATCATCGTGTTTTTGCCGTACTCATAAATGAAAGAACACGAATAATTGGCTGCAACTTTTTTAAGAAAAGCTCCAAGCGTCCAACCTCCAAGCTCCAGAGAAGCACCAACCTCCAAGCTCCAATCAGCGTAAGGTAGTTATTTTTGGAATTTAGGGTTTGGAATTTCTCTGGAGCTTGGAGGTTGGACGCTTGGATGTTTATGTCGATTCGTGGTTAAAACATCTTTCCACTTCGTACCTTCGTGTTTTGGTGGTTAAAAAATACGCGTTCAAACCGCCTTCCCACGCACCGCCGCCTCAATCTTGGCAACATCAATCTTCTGCATATCCATCATCGCTTCGAAGGCACGCTTCGCCACCTCGCCGCCCTTGGCCATTGCATCGGTCAGGGCGCGCGGTGTGATCTGCCACGACAGACCCCATTTATCCTTGCACCAGCCGCACGCGCTCGCTTTGCCGCCGTTGTCGAGGATCGCGTTCCAATAACGGTCCGTCTCCGCCTGGTTATCCGTGGCAATCTGAAAAGAGAATGCTTCGCTGTGTTTGAACGCGTCCCCGCCGTTGAGACCGAGGCAGGGTACGCCGCATACCGTAAATTCAACCGTCAGGACGTCGCCCATCTTGCCGCCGGGAAAATCCGAGGGCGCCCGTTGGATCGCACCGACTGTGCTATCAGGAAAAGTGCGGGCGTAAAAATGCGCGGCTTCTTCCGCATCATGCTTATACCACAGGCAAATCGTGTTCTTTTTCATCGTTTCAACCTTTCTTTATTTGGCTTCTGTTTATTGGTTGGTGCTTGCGAATAACCGTAACACGGGAAGGCGTAACGTTCAACCCGGCCATTTTCTTCGACCTGGTGATTCATGTTCCGGGGCAGTTTGTGAGCACAGAATGAGGTGTTGAATGGTGCCATGCCCGTGGCCTTTGCCGATTCAATTATAACGACGCTTCTGGGGGCGAAGTTATTATGGACATAGTATGAAAGTGTGATTAGAGTGGCAAAAATAATTCCGAATCAAGCCGCAAAACCGTGGTGGATTATTTCGTTAAGCCACAACGAACGTTTATGAAACATCTTACATTCCGCGTCCTCGCGATGATTATTGTTCAGGAGCTGGCTATGATTTTCTTCATGCGGGTCGTTCGTTGGGATATTTTTATTTCAAGCGGCCTATCTGCTTCAATAGCTATCGTATTTAGTTTGGTTTTCTATTCCATCCAGAAACGGATTGCCGCGCGCAAAAGTGATTCATGAAAGATTTATGGCCAGTCACTCGAGCGAACGTCCGGCGTGCTTCTGGCTTCACGCGAAGAAG
>DASYEY010000080.1:0-5320 GCA_036498725.1 Verrucomicrobiia bacterium
AGCTGGAAGATTTGGAATTCATCAAAGACCGCCTGAATATCGTGGAGCGGCAGGTGGGTAATTGCATTGATATTTCCCGGCGCTATCTGGGTTTCTTGCGCCAGCAAGACGATGAAGCCGCGGCGGCCAGCTTGAATCAACTGCTGGCCGACTTGGAGCAACTGGTGCGCGTGCACCCGAGCTTGCACGAAAATGAATTTCGCCTGACGCCGGTCGGCCAGGATGTTTTCGTGAACCTCAACGGTACGGACTTGATTCAGATTTTGCTGAACCTGGTCGTCAACGCATTCCAATGCGTCTCGCAGCCACATCGCGTGGAAATTGGCGGCGAAGTGCTGACGGCGCCGCTGGATTTGGCAAATATCCAGGAAACGGCGAATAGCCGGCTGCTGAATATCGAAGGCCTCAAGAATACTGCGCCGCTCGTGAAATTATGGGTGCGTGACACGGGCTGCGGCATCCCACCGGAAGTGTTGCCGAAAATTTTCCAGCCTTATTTCACCACTAAAGGCCCGCGTCAAGGCACTGGTCTTGGCCTCAACATCGTGCAACGCCTGATCAAGGAAAACGATGGCGCTTTGCACGTCCAGACCCAGCAGGGCGTGGGTACCACTTTCACAGTTTATCTGCCGGGTGTGGAGTAAGGCGGCGGCGGGTGATTGACGGGATCACAGTCAGTTTGATCGTGCTCATCCGTCCAGCAAAGGATGTAAATAATCCCGCCCACCACTGTCACATCAAACGCCAGCGTTAGCGGCGTCAAAGCCACTCGTTCAGCGGTGTTCATGCCGTCCTTGTAAACCGGCAGCTGATGTGAATCAAATTCCTTGTTGCCCCAATAAAAAGTGAATGAAGGTGGGTTATTTGAATCTGCCACCGCATACAGAATTTGGTTGGTCGCTAAAATATCAGGGGAGAGGAAAACCGGCACGGCCGGCAAGCCTGCGGCCAATTTGGTGCTTACGAACTGTGGCGCGTGTCTTTCCTGAATGCGTTCTTCGTTTTGATTCAAAAAATATGCACGAGTTTTGATGGCGTTATGATACTCCGAATACTCGTCATAAACGACCAGGAAATCTTTTTCCTGTTTCACGTCGTACAGGCGCAGGTTGGGACCGGTGAGCGGTTGATTCCAGCCGTCCAATTCGCGGGAAGACCAAAGATGGGCCGTGCAACCATTGTTCAAAATCAACAGGGGCAATAGCAGTGTGACCAAAAAACAACGGCGCATGCTCGAAAGCATGCGCCGAAGCCGACGAATTACAAGCGTTTTGGCGGCCCCAAAACTTAGTTTCCGAGATATTCGCGCGGATCCGTGATCTTGCCGGCAATCGCGCTGGCGGCGACCGTCGCGGGCGAGGCGAGGAACACTTTTGATTCCTTGTCACCCATGCGGCCGGGGAAATTCCGGTTGGTCGCGCTGATGCAATTGATGCCGGATTTATTGATGCGGCCGAAGGTATCCACCGGTCCGCCGAGGCAGGCGGAACAGCCGGCATTTTCCGTCATCTGCACACCGGCGCCGACGAGGATTTGCCAGACTGTTTCGTTGCCCCAATACGTCGTCTGCAAATCACGGACAATTTCCGGCGTCGCGGGCACACCGAACGTGTCAATGGTCACTTTTTTGCCGCGCAAAATCTGGGCGAATTCCACGAAGTCGCTCGTTTTGCCGCCGGTGCAGGAACCGACATAGGCACGGTCCAATTTGATGTGGCCGAGTTCCTTCGCTTTTTTGCGCTGGCCGGGATCAGGATG
This sequence comes from Verrucomicrobiia bacterium, assembly GCA_036498725.1. Classification (GTDB taxonomy): domain Bacteria; phylum Verrucomicrobiota; class Verrucomicrobiia; order Limisphaerales; family UBA11358; genus UBA11358. The sequence continues at coordinate 1,759 of DASYEY010000080.1, forward strand.
GCAGGCGACCGTCGGCTCGAGCTTGCTCAAATCCACGACGGTCTCGTAAACGAATTTTTCGTCCTGATCACGTGCCACGGGTTCGTAGCTCGTTTTGGTGCCGTTCAATTTTGTGCGCGCATCCACGTATTCCTGGGTGCGTGAATCAAATTCAAAGATGCCGTTCTTGCCGCCGGCTTCGATCGCCATGTTCGCGATCGTCATGCGGTCGTCGAGGGAAAGACTTTTCACGCCTTCACCGTCGAATTGCATGGCACGATACGTTGCGCCGTCGAAACCGATTTCACCGATGCAATGGAGGATCACATCCTTGGCCATCACGCCCGGTTGCAATTTGCCTTCAAGGCGGAAGTGCATTGTCTCGGGAACTTTGATGAGCAATTTTCCCGTGCCCATGACGAAGCCGGCGTCGGTGTTGCCGATGCCGGTGGCGAATTGGTTGAAGGCACCCGCCATGCAGGTGTGTGAATCCGTGCCGAACAATACTTCGCCCGGACGTGTGTGGCCTTTTTGCGGCAAGGCTGCATGGCAAACACCTGCGTAACGTGAACCGTATTGGCGGTTCAACATGCCTTTGCTGGCGTCGAATTGCCAATGACCGTTCGGGTCATCAATCACGTCGTAAAAATAAGGCAACCCCTGTTCCTTCACGAAATCGCGGAGAATATCCACGTTGCGGTTGGATTTGGAATCAACGGTAAAAATATAATGGTCGGGAATGATGACGATCTTGTTCTTGTCCCAGACTTTCGCCGTCTTGCCGAACTCGCGTTTAAACACGCCAATCGTGCCCGGCCCGCAAACATCGTGCGTCATGAGCACGTCTGCGTTCACCCAGATATTGTCGCCGGCCTGCACCCTCGCTTTGCCGGAGGCACGCGCGAGTAGTTTTTCAGTCAAAGTCATAGTCTTAAGACAATAGCTGAACTACGGCGCAAGTTCAACTGCACAAACAAAGCCGGCTTGGGAATCTATCTATTGGTGCCCAGTCGTTTTTTAACCCAGATATTGCTGGTCACTGACTTTTTCCAGCCAATCAACCACTTTGCCATCGAGGTTTTCCTGAATGGCGATATGGGTCATGGCTGTGTTGGGCGCAGCGCCATGCCAATGTCTTTCGCCGGGCGAGAACCAGACGACGTCGCCCGGATGGATTTCTTCAATCGGGCCGCCGTCGCGCTGTGCCCGGCCACAACCTGAAATCACGATCAAGGTTTGGCCTAATGGATGCGTATGCCAGGCCGTGCGTGCGCCGGGTTCAAAAGTGACGCTTGCGCCTGCCACCCGGGCCGGTGCGGCGGCTTGAAACAGCGGGTCGATTCGTACCGTGCCGGTGAACCAGTCGGCCGGGCCTTTGTTGGATGGTTGACTGCCAATGCGTTTGATTTCCATATAAAAATTTCCTTGGTTCTTTATATGCCACATTTGTCGTGCATAGTGAAGTGCGCATCACCATCGCCAGGGCTTTGCCGGTGCTTGCTTGTGGCCAATTCAGGCCACGTGACGCTGATGGTGACGATGATGATATACTGACATGATGAATCCCCGCAGCTGTCTGGCAGCCATTTTTCGCCTCTGCGTTTTGTCGGCACTGCCACGCTGCCTGATGCTCGGCGCGTTGGTGGGCGGTTTCGCGATCAATGGCTTGGCGGATTCCAAGCTCGACACGGTTTTGTCCTACACTTGTGGAACGAGGATCACCGCTGATTCACCCGTGAATGGCGGCACGCGCTATGGTCGTATCATCCGTCTTCAAAATAACGGCAGCGCCAATGGCACTTTGCTCGCGACCTATGAATCGTGGCCGAATGACTTCCATTTTTACAAAAGCACGGATGACGGTCTTACGTGGGCGCAAATTGGCGCGCCCATTCTGAGTTCCATTTCTGGTTGGGTGATGAAAGTTGAACCGGATCTGTTTGAACTGCCCACGGCTGTGGGCAATTTGCCGGCGGGAACCATTTTGCTGGCGGGGAATTGCCGGACCAATGATTTCAACATCAACAGTCATCGCCTGGAAGTCTGGTACAGCACAGACCAGGGCGTGACGTGGCAATTTCGCGGGGTGGTTGATAAAAGCACGAATCAAGGCATGTGGGAGCCGCGGCTGGGGTTGAGCAGCGCCGGCCAGTTGGTTTGTTATTTCTCAGACGAACGCTTTCAATCAAGCGGCTACAATCAATTGCTTGGCGAACGCGTTTCGCCTGACGGTGGATTGACGTGGGGGCCGGAAATATATGTCTGCGCCGTGGCCGACGGCGCGAAGCGGCCGGGCATGGCTGTGACGACTAAATTGCCGAACGGGCAATACGTCCTGAGCTATGAAGGCGTTGGCTTTGGTGGCTACAGCCAGGCGCACATCAAATTTTCCAGTGACGGCACCAATTGGGGAACCGGCCCCACTGATCTTGGCACGGCCGTGCAGACCGCAACCGGGGCTTATGTCGGGGCCTGTCCCTATATTCTATGGAGTCCCGCCGGCGGACCCAATGGCACATTGATCCTCTCCGGTCAGTTCCTGATCAATACGCCAAACACCGACCGTGAATTTTTGATCAATACGAATCTTGGCCAGGGCAATTGGACGATGCAGCCAGCGGCGGTTCAATGGCAGGGCGGCGGCAATAACCTGGTAGGCTGGAGTCAAGGCATGATTCCGACGGCCGATGGCCAGGGTGTCATCCAACTGGCCAGTTCACAGATCACGGTCAGCGGGAACGTGAACAACAATGAACTGTTGGTGGGACGCGAACAAGTGATCGTCCCGGGGAAAAGTTACAATGTCGCCAACCAGAATAGCGGACTTGCCTTGGAAATTCCTAATAATTCAGCCGCCCATGGCGTTGGCCTGCAACAAGGAGTGGTCAACGGCGGTCCGGCACAGAATTGGACGTTCAACGATTTGGGAAATAATGTTTGGACGGTGACGAATCCAGGAAATCAACTGGCTTGGGATGATTCGGGTTGGGGCACGAATCCCGGGACGATCTGGGAGCAGTGGGATTATAACGGTCTGCCCGTGCAGCAAATCAAACTTCGTCCCCTTGGCAATGGCGGTTGGAAATTTATCAGTGCGAATGCCATTCTGCCCGTGGCCGTCGCCAACGCCGCCAAAACTTCCGGTGCGGCGATCATTCTCTGGACCAACGCCACCACGACCGAACAGAACTGGTTTCCCTCACAACCGGATCTCATGCCTGACGCCTATTACGCATTCAACGGAAATGTGTTGGACGGCAGTGGCAACGGCAACAATGGCCTGCCAAGTGCCAGCGCCACCAATTTTGTAACAGCGCGCAATGGTAACCGCGCTTTGCAGTTCAATGGCACGGATAGCTACGTGCAGATTCCTCGGAGCATCGGCGCCGGCACTTGCTTTAGCATCGCTTTCTGGATGAAGACCACGTCAGTCGGGAGTGCCGGATCGGTTTGGTTTAATGGTGCCGGTTTGGTGGATGGCTATGCGCCGAGCACTTTGAATATTTTTGGCGTATCATTGCTCAGCGGCAAGATCGCTTTTGGGGTCGGCAATCCTTACACCACGCTACAGTCCACTGTCGCC
>DASYEY010000081.1:0-3033 GCA_036498725.1 Verrucomicrobiia bacterium
AAGGATGTGTTTGTCATTCTGTGTTCCGGCGAGGCCACCAGCGTCGAGCACAAGGTGGATGGCCTGCACACGGGGGCGGATGAATACCTCACCAAGCCTTTTGGCATCAATGAACTGCTGGCACGGGTGCAGACGTTGATGCGGCTCCGCAACACCACCGCCGCCCTTCGCGCCAGCGAGGAACATCATCGCCGCCTGATTGATATTTTGCCGGATGCCGTGTGTTTGATTCATCCCAAGGGTGAATTCCTGGCGGTCAATTCGCAGGCGGTGGCCATGCTTGGTTATGCCAGCACCGAGGAACTGTTGCATAAAAATATTTACGACCTGACTGCGCCGGCGGAACATGTCCGCGTCAAGGCGGACTTCGTGGTCGCGTTGAAAGCCGGCATCATCCGGAACGCAGAATTCACGATGCTCAAAAAGAACGGGGAACCATTTCGCGTGGAATTGAGCGCGACCGTTTCGCTGGGCATTCATGGCCAGTCCACCGGCCTGTTGAGCGTGGTGCGCGACATCACCGAACGTCAGCGGGCACAGCAGGCATTGCTGGCCAGCGAGGAACGTTTCCGGCAACTCGCCCAGCACATCCGCGAAGTGTTCTGGATGAGCAACGTGGAAAAAACCGAGATGATCTATGTCAGTCCGGCTTACGAGGAAATCTGGGGGCAAACCTGCGAAAGCCTTTATGATGAACCGTTGAAATGGCTTGAGTCCATCCATCCAGACGACCGCAAACGGGTTCAGGAAACAATAAGAAAACAGGCGTCCGGCGATTATGACGAGATTTTCCGCATCATCCGCCCGGATGGTTCAATCCGCTGGATTCAAGACCGTGCTTTCCCCATTCGCGATGAGGCCGGGAAAATCTACCGCGTGGTCGGCATTGCCGATGACATCACAAAACGGAAGCAGGCCTGGGATGCGCTGGGCGAAAGCGAGGCGCGCAAACGGGCCATCATGCACGCCGCGCTGGATGGCATCATCACCATTGACAATGAAGGGCGGATGATTGAGTTGAACGCGGCGGCAGAAAAAATATTTGCCCACAACCGGGCCAAGCTGGTTGGCGAGAATGTCATGGAAGTGGTTCCGCCATCCTTTCGCCCGTGGTTTCAAAATGGCCTGGCCAATTGTTTTGTCGGCGAAAAAGGCCCGACGCAGGGCAGCCGCATCGAGATGCCCGCCTTGCGTGCCGATGGCAGCCGGTTCTCCGCCGAATTCACCATCACGCGGATCAAGCTTGCGGGCCGGCCCATGTTCACTTTGTATATCCGCGACATCACGCAGCACAAGCGCGCCGAGGCGGAATTGCGGGCATTTCCCCAACGCATCATCAAGGCGCAGGAAGCGGAACGTTCGCGCATTGCCCAAGAACTGCATGACGGCATCAATCAATTGATCGCCTCGGTGAAAATGCGGTTGAGCAAGGTGGAAAGCAGCCTGCCGGAACTCAAGCCCGCCGCCCGCGAAATTCTCGCCCGCTGCGACCGCCTGCTGGTGAAAGTGCTGGAAGAAAATCGCCGGATTGCCCACAACCTGCGGCCCACGGATCTGGACAATTTGGGCTTGGCCGCCGCCTGCAACAGTTTCTGCAATGAAATTCAGTCGCGCACCGGCCTCAATGTGCAATGCCGCGTGAACGCCCCGGCCACGCGGCTGCCGCCGGTGACGGAACTGCACCTGTTTCGGATCATGCAGGAAGCCGTCACCAACATCGAAAAACACGCCCAGGCGAAAGTCGTTAAATTGCAAATGAAGTCCGAGGGCGACTGGATGGTTTTTAAAATCCAAGATGATGGCTGCGGTTTTGACACCAAAAATTCCCGGGCTCGGAAAGCGAAGGGGCACGGGTTGGGGCTAACCAACATGCGCGAGCGCGCGCTGTCTTTGGGCGGAACTTACGATCTTAAATCCACGCCGGGGAAAGGCACGACCGTGACCGTGCGCGTGCCGGTGGTTGATTCCAAGCGGATTTCAAATGCCAAACGGGATCATTCGGTCGTAAATCCAGTGTCCGAATGAATTATTTGCGGCTGTCTTCCACCCAGCAGACGGCGTAACGAACCAGCGCGTTGTCGCTTTTTATCTTCAATTTCCGGCGGATGCTGGTGGTTTGCATGTCAATCGAAGCGGTGGACACACTCAGATCGCCGGCGATTTCGGCGGGACTTTTCCCTTGGCCCAGTCCTTCCAATACTTCCAGTTCAGAGTCTGTCAACAAGTCGAGCGCCCCGGCTTTTTCTTCCACGGCAGACGACTTGAGCGATTCCCGGGTGAAGACATCTTCGCTGACATAAATGTGGCCGGCGAGCACGTCGCGGATGGCGGAAATGATTTCCTGGGGATCTTCCTGCTTCATGATGTAGCCATCACCGCCGGCGCGCAGCACGCGCTGCGCATAGAGCGCTTCGTCAAACATGGAGACGACGAGCAGTTTTACGGGAAGCTTCGCGGCCCGGATTTCCTTGATCAATTCCAGTCCGCTTTTGCCCGGCAACCCCAAATCCACCACGGCCAGATCCGGCCTGATTTTGCGGAGGTTTTTCAATGCGGTTTTGGCATCGCCGGCCTCGCCGCAAACGGTCAGGTCTTTCTCGGCATTCAGAAGTTTCGCCAAACCATCGCGGAACACCGGATGATCTTCGACCAAAAAAATACGATGCTGTGGCCCGTCGGTTGGCTTTTTATGGGGCTTGGGCATATAGTTTGAATCTGAAAAATTATTTTCTCCAACCCGCAGATCAAGTTCTTGAACGCAATTCAAGAACGGACATTTTCTTGAAAAGCAAGGCAGATTAAACCTGTGCCATTAAATGTCAAATCTACAAAATGCGGGGTAGTGTCCCGGTTTGGCTGTAGCATCCGGCCTGTGTCGAACTGGTCGAGCCACAGGCTCGACGCTACACAACTTTGTCCCGTCTGTTTGGTTCAATCGCTCCATTTTTAGAATGCGCCAATGGTTGGCAAAATCCGACGCAGGCGGCTGCGAAAAAAAGAAATGGACAAAGTTTTCGTTCGTAAGGATTTGAT
>DASYEY010000082.1:0-30588 GCA_036498725.1 Verrucomicrobiia bacterium
CTGGTAGCACGGGTGCGAAGACGGGAACGTTGACTTCTACGAGCTTGACGGGTCTGGCGATGGGCGCGGGTGGTATTAACTACAGTGGCTTGGCGACGTTGAACATTTCATTGGGCAGCGGCGGTAACACGTTCACGATCAGCAGCACCAAGAACACGACGGTGACAACGTTGAACAGCGGCAGCGGAGCTGACACGGTGAACGTATTGTCAGACGCCGGGGTGACAAACATCAACGGTCAGGGGGGCAATGACACGATCAATATCCGGACCACGGGTGCGATAACAAATGTGAACACAGGCGCGGGTGTGAACGTGGTGAATGTCGGTAGTCTGGCGCCGACGACGGGCGGCATTGTAGATGGCATTCAAGGCACGGTGAACGTGACGGGCAGTGGCATGGACACTATAAACGTGGACGACACTGGCAGCACGGTGGCGAAGACGGGAACGCTGACATCTACCAGTTTGACCGGCCTGGCGATGGGCGTAGGTGGTATCACCTACAGTGGTCTGGCAAAGTTGAATATCAATCTGGGTTCCGGCAGTGACACGTTCAATGTTTGGAGTACCAACGCTACGACCAGCACGGATGTACTCACAGGTGCGGGCGTGAACACGGTGAACGTGGGCAGCCTGACACCGGCTGTGGGCGGTGTTGTGGATGGCATCCAAGGCGCGTTGTATGTGTATGGCAGCGGCGTGGATATTATGAACGTGGATGACACGGGCAGCACGGGTGCCAAGACGGGGACGCTAACTTCTACGAGCTTGACGGGTCTGGCGATGGGGGCGCGTGGCATCGCTTACAGTGGCTTGGCAAAGCTGAACATTTCTTTGGGTAGCGGCGGCAACATGTTCACGATCAGTAGCACCAAGAACACGACGGTGACGACATTGAACAGCGGTAGCGGAGCGGACACGGTGAATGTACTGACTGACGCAGGGGTGACGAATATCAATGGTCAGGCTGGTAACGATACGATCAATATCCGGACCACGGGTGCGGCGACGAATGTGAATACGGGCACGGGCATGAACACAGTGAATGTGGGCAGCCTGGCACCGGCGGCGGCCGGCATTGTGGATGGCATTCAAGGCACATTGAATGTGACTGGCAATGGCAGTGACACGTTGAACGTGGACGACACTGGCAGCACGGTGGCGAAGACGGGAACGCTGACATCTACGGGCTTAACTGGTCTGGCGATGGGCGCGGGCGGTATCAACTATAGCGGTTTGGCGGCGTTGAATATTTCATTAGGCAGCGGCGGCAACACCTTTGCGATCAGCAGTACCTATGTTTCCACGGTGACGACGTTGAACGGCGGCAGCGGAGCGGACACGGTGAACGTGTTGGCGGATTCCGGGGTGACGAACATCAACGGTCAGGCTGGCAACGACACAATCAATATCCGGACTACGGGTGCAACGACGAACGTGAACACAGGCGCGGGCGTGAACACGGTGAACGTGGGCAGCTTGGCACCGCCGACGGGGGGCATCCTCAATAACATTCAAGGCACATTGAATGTGACGGGCAACGGCACGGACACCATGAACGTGGACGACACTGGCAGCACGGTGGCGAAGACGGGAACGTTGACATCCACCAGCTTGACGGGTCTGGCGATGGGTGCGGGTGGTATCAACTACAGTGGTTTGGCGGCGTTGAATATTTCATTAGGCAGCGGCGGCAACACCTTTGCGATCAGCAGCACCTATGTATCCACGGTGACGACGTTGAACAGCGGTAGCGGAGCGGACACGGTGAACGTGTTGGCGGATTCGGGCGTGACGAACATCAACGGTCAGGGCGGCAACGACACGATCAATATCCAAACCACGGGCGCGACGACGAACGTGAACACGGGTGCGGGTGTGAACACGGTGAATGTGGGCAGCGCGACACCGGGAACCGGCGGCATTGTGGATGGTATCCAAGGCACTCTGAATGTGACGGGCAATGGTGCGGATACCATGAACGTGGACGACACCGGCAGCACGGTGGCGAAGACGGGAACGCTGACTTCTACGGGCTTGACCGGTCTGGCAATGGGTGCGGGTGGTGTTAATTACACTGGTCTGGTGGCGTTGAATATTTTATTGGGCAGCTACGGCAACACCTTCACGATTGCGGGAACCTCCACGGCAGTGACGCATGTGAGCAGCGGCCTGGGTGATGACACATTCAATGTTGCGGCGACGACGGGGACGCTTTACCTGTACGGCGACGGTGGAAATAACACATTTAATCTGGGCAGTCTGGCACCACTGACGGGCGGCGTGGTGAGCGGGATTGCCGGGGCGTTGTACATCACAGGCGGCAGCAATCAATTGCGGTTAATGACTTTGGCGAGCCCGGGAACGAATACGATCAACGTGGACGATACGGGCGACACGGCGAATAGCACCGGGTTGTTGACGTCTTCGACGTTGACGGGCTTGGGCCTGGGCGTGGGGGTCACGTTTGTTTCCATCAACGTGATGAACATCAATCTGGGTTCCGGCAGTGATGTCTTTAACGTCCAGGCGACGAATGCCAGGACCATTACAAATTTGAACACGGGTGCGGGCGTGAACACCGTGAATGTGGGCAGCTTGGCACCGGCAACGGGCGGGGTTCTCAACACTATCCAAGGCACATTGAATGTAACTGGCAACGGCAGCGACACGTTGAACGTGGATGACACGGGCGTGACCACCGCAATGTCGGGTACCTTGACGGCCACGGGACTGACGGGCTTGGGTCTGGGTGCCGGTGGCGTGAACTACAGCGATTTGGCGACATTGAACATTTCCTTGGGTAGCTACGGCAATACCTTCACGATTGCAGGAACCTCCACGGCAGTGACGTATGTGACCAGTGGCCTGGGCGACGATACCTTCAATGTGGAAGCGACGACGGGAACGCTTTACCTGTATGGCGACGGTGGCAACAACACATTTAATCTGGGCAGCTTGGCGCCGTTGACGGGCGGCGTGGTGAGTGGAATTGCGGGAGCGTTGTATATCACGGGCGGCAGCAATCAACTGCGGCTGATGACACTGGCGAGCCCGGGAACGAACACGATCAACGTGGACGACACCGGTGACACGGCGAACAGCATCGGGTTGTTGACGTCTTCGACGTTGACGGGACTAGGGATGGGAGTGGGTGTGACATTTGTTTCCATCAACGTGATGAATATCAATCTGGGTTCCGGCAGCGACACCTTCAATGTTCGGAGCACCAACGCCACGACGATCACGAATTTGAACAGCGGCGCGGGTGTGAACACGGTGAATGTGGGCAGCTTGGCATCGGCGGCGGGCGGCACTCTCAATAACATTCAAGGGACGTTGAATGTGACGGGTAATGGCAGCGACACGCTGAACGTGGATGACACGGGCGTGACTACCGCAATGTCGGGCACTTTGACGGCAACAAGCCTGACGGGCTTGGGCCTGGGTGTTGGCGGTATTAACTACAGTGGTTTGGCAGCGTTGAACGTTTCCTTGGGCAGCTACGGCAACACCTTCACGATCAGCGATACAGCTTCGGCGACGGTGACGACGTTGAACAGTGGTAGCGGAGCTGACACGGTGAACGTGGTGATGGACGGCGGCGTGACGAACATCAATGCGCTGGGCGGCAATGACACAGTGAACGTGCAGGGTACGGGTGCGACGACCAATGTGAATACGGGCGCGGGCGTGAACACGATTAACGTGGGTAGCCTGGCACCAGCGACGGGTGGCACCCTCAATAATATCCAAGGCACGGTGAACATAACGGGCTACGGCAGCGACACGCTGAACGTGGACGACACTGCTAGCGCGGCAGTGAAGACGGGAACGCTGACGGCGACGAGCCTGACAGGGCTGGGCATGGGGGCCGGTGGCATTACTTACAGCGGTCTGGCGGGATTGAATATTTCGCTGGGCAGTGGCGGCAACACGTTCACGATCAACGGCACCTATGTTTCTACGGTGACGACGTTGAACAGCGGCAGCGGTGCGGACACCGTGAATGTGGTGATGGACGGCGGCGTGACGAACATCAATGCGCAGGGCGGCAACGATACGGTGAACGTGCAGGGCACAGGCGCGACGACCAACGTGAACACGGGCACGGGCGTGAACACGGTGAACGTGGGCAGCCTGGCGCCGGGTACGGGCGGCGTAGTCACCACTATCCAAGGCACCTTGAACGTGACGGGCAACGGCAGCGACACGCTGAATGTGGATGATACGGGTGTAACCATCGCGACGACCGCGACCTTGACGGCGACGAGCTTGACGGGCCTGGGTATGGGTGCGAATGGCATCAACTACAGCGGCCTGGCAACGTTGAATATCAATCTGGGTTCTGGAAATGACACCTTCACGGTAGCCTCCGTTACGACGGCGACCGCCACGACGGTGAACGGAGACGGTGGCACGAATACGGCCATCTTCAACGTCAACGGCAATTACACTGGAAACCTGACACTGATCAATTTCGCCAGCAATTCCGTATATATCAATGGTGACTTGAGCGGCCAACTGACTCTGACCGGCACCACCACGACGGTGACCATCACGGGTTCGATCACCAGCACGGGTGTGCTGAACGCCAGTGCCATCACCACGATGACGGTGGGCGGCGACCTGGCGGGCTTGTTGAATGTAAGCGGTCTGTTGAACATCCTGACGGTGAACGGCGGCACACCCGGCAAGATTGTGGCTGGCAGCGTGAATGTTATCCGGGTGGCAAATGGTTATGGCAACAAAGTGTTCCAGGTCATTGAAGGCGGCATTGAACGGGACATTCTGGCGACGCCGGTCGCTGGCGGCACGATGCCGGGCACTGTGCACTTTGCCTTTGTTTATGATTCGCAGAGTGCAACGGATCCGCAGGTGGCCATCCGGGTCACCGATGCCAACCCGGTGGCACGTTCCTACAATCTGGATTTGGCAGTGGTGAATAGTTCGTCGGCGCAGTTTGATCTGACGCGGATTGACGCCACCACGACAACCGGTCTGAGCAACATCAGCCTGCAAGGCGACTTGTTGATGACGTTGACCGCGCCGGAATTACAATTCTTCACCAACCTGACCTCCGCGAATCCGGGTGGCATCGTCCTGCCCCTGGACAGCATCACGGGAGTGGAAGTAAGCGGTCGGTTGCCGGTGGGTTACATCAATGTGGCGGGCATTGAAGGATTGGCATTCGGGTCCTTGATCACGGCGGCGGGTGCGACCATCACGACGGGTGCATTGCTGGGCTCCACGAGCACCATCCAAGTGTTGTGGAACCTGTTGGGCAGCAAGGCGACGCTAAATCCGGCCACCGATGCATTGGTGCTGCCCTTCAATGAAAACCAAAGCGTGAAATTGTTTGCCCACATAGATACCAATCCGGACATGGTCCTGGTTATGACCTTGACGGATGGACTGGCGGACAATCTTCCGGTCACCGCCTCAGTTCAGTTGGTCCCGACCACGAACAACAACGTAAATCCGCTGGTGCAGAGCATTGCCTTCGCCGGCAACGGTGGCTCGGTGAACAGCGCTTTCTCCATTGCGAACATTACCACCACCGGCTCGCTGGGCGACGTGACGATCACTGCCTCGGCAGGTTCCACAGTCAATAATGCTGCGGGACTCGGCAACGTGACGGCAGCCAGCTTTTTTGGCAATATCAACGTGACGGCCGCCGGCATCTACGGTGTGATTCAGACCACCAGCGGCGACCTTGGCCAGGTTATTACGAGCAACGGCTTGGTGACCGGCGTTACTTCAATCGTTTCCAACGGTGCCTTGACCGGCCAGATCATCAGCCGGGGCAATCTGGTTAGTTCAATCAAAACCAACAGTTCCTTTACTGGTGTCATTGCGGCTCAAGGAGATATTGGGGCAATCCAGCGGAATGTCGGTGGCAGCGCAGTGCTTTCCGGCAGCGCCTTGATTCGGTTTGGCGGTATTTCGGTGAGTGGTGCCAACAGCGGCCAGATCATTGCGCTGGGAAATATCTTTGGTGATGTAACCGTGAGCGGGGCGATGACCGGACGGATTGCAGCGCAAGGGCAGGTGGTGGCTGGTCTGGCTGCCGGGCGCCTGGGAATTTTAGGCAACATCACGGCCCTTTCATTCCAGGCCGGGAGCGCGATTGTTTCCGGGGGATTGATCGGCGATGTCACGGGCGGTACCTCTGCCAGCCTGGGTAGCAGTGCCGCAGGATTTGTGGCGGCCATTGGCGCCATCAACCTGAAGTCCACCACCATCTCTCCAGCCAATCTGTTGCCGAACCAAGTGTCGGCTAATTTGACGGCCATTAATGCCATCTTCACTAATGGCGGTTCGCCATTGCTCTTTGACACGGGCGGCAGCCTGGCGGGCCTGAGTTTGATCAAGACGGATTTAAACAGTCTTCGGGATAACACTGGCGTGTTAAGCGGCCCAATTCCCTGATGACCGGCGTGATCCGTTGGGATATTCTTTAAGCATAAAATTATGAACAACTCATATAAACTGGCAACTGTCGGAGCGACGCTGTTACTGGCGGCAACGGGCGGACACGCTCAATCCACCGGGGAATCAACGGGAGATGCGACCGGACATTTCTATATGAATGTTGATGGCGGCGTGGCGTTTCAGGACAACACTGAGATTCGGAGCGGCAGCATCAATAGTTCTTCGGGCGACCTCCATTTTGACACCGGCTTTCGCGTTGGCCTTGAGGCTGGTTATCAATTTAATAATTATTTTGCCTTGGAACTGGAGAGCGGCATCATCCGGAACACCATTAATGCCATTGGCCTCCAGCAGCTTTCCTCCGTGGGGGCAGATGCCAGCCTGGACCAAGTCCCCCTGTTGGTGAATGGTATTTTCACGATCCCGCTCAAGGGGCCGATCAAGCCTTATATCGGTGTCGGCGTGGGGGCGATGGCGGGCATCTTCAGCAGTTCGGGTGTACCCGGATCCGGTCCCGGCTCAAATCCTAAGTATAATGACACGGATATCACCTTTACTTATCAAGCTGAAGCGGGAATCAAGTATGCGATTTGCCGGCGTTTAGAACTCGGGCTGGCCTATAAGTTTATCGGCACCACTGACCATAGCTGGCATGACAACAATATTAACATGAAAACCGATGGGTCATTGACCCATGCCATCGTCGCCAGCTTGACGTGGCAATTCTAATCGTCGGTGACGCTGAAGCACGATTGAAACTATGAAGAAATTGATCAGCAAGGTTCTTGGTGGCGCAGCTTTTTGGCTGGGGACTTGCCTGCTTCATGCCCAATCGTCCAACAACGTCTGGTTTGTGACCTGGAATGGCCAGCCAACCCCGGGTAGTGACATATCCGTGCAAAGCATCAGTGCCAATGGCAGTGGCTCTGCCACCTCTGCCGGTACGGCCGTTAATTTTGTTTCCCAAACCAATTTTCCAGCATTCAATTCACCTTACGACATCGCCGTTGATCCGGTTTTGGGTAAGGTTTATGTGTTGGACAATAATATTCAGGGAGGAGCGCCGGAGTATATTTACTCCTTCAATCTGACTGGCACCCCCACTCAGATTGCGGCCAGCGCACAAATCATTTACACCATGCCCGTTCCTTCGGCGGATGTGATTGCTGGTGTGTATCCGCTGGTTTCCGGCCTCGCCTTGGATCCGGTGACTCATAACCTCTATTTCAACCAGATTGACGTGACGACCGCCACCAACTCTTATATTGGACGGTTGAGCCTGACCAATAGCGGCGCGTCGGGACTACAGATGCTGTATGTCGGCCAAGTTCCCGGGCAAGGGACGATCGCGGTTGGTTCCACAAATATTTATGTCGGCGCGATCAATAGCCGCAATGGGAACAATGGTGTTTTTACTGCGCCCGTTTCAGGTTCCGGTGCGTTTTCCGAAATCGCCACTGTTTCCGCCGGCGACATGTTGTTCCGGAGCGGTTGTGTCTCCGGTGTGGCCAGTGATTCAGCGGATCAATTGGTATATTACCTGACGTTCAACGCCGGCGAATTGAACCACCAATATAACCTGTCCCAGAATGCCGTATGGGTTTATAACACGGTCACCCATGTGACGGCCAAGATTGCTTCGGGCTATGCGGGATATCCCAATAATATTGCCGTGGACCCGGTCAATCACCGTTATTACTTCACCATTGGCCGCGACGGCACCGGCAACGCCAGCATGACCAATTATCAGGCGATTTATACTGGCGTTTTGGGAACCACGAATGCGCCGGCGTTGTTTTATAAACCGGTGCTAAGCGGACAGGACGCTGCCGGGCAAGCCAACGCGGGGAACGTTGCTTTGCAAGGAATCTACATTCAAGACATCGTCTCCACCAATCCTCCGGTGGCCGGTGGAATTGTGGTCGCGGCCCAGAAAAATCTTTCACTGACCCTGTTGGTGACGAACCTGTTGGCGTATGATTCGGACCCCGCTGGCAACACGCTAAGCATCACCGCCGTCAATGGCGCCAGTGGCAACGGCGGCACCGTTTCCTTAAGCAGTGGCGCCATCACTTACACGCCGTCGGCTAATTTCACCGGCACGGATCAGTTCACCTACACGCTGGCTGATAACGGGGGTGGGCAAGCTCAGGGAACGGTAACTGTGAACGTGCTTGCCTTGAATCCGCCGCCCATGAATACACTGTCCTTGACGATGGCGTCCAGCAGCCGGCTTTTGTTGTTCAAAGGCAATGTCGGCCAGAGTTGCATGTTCCAATATGCCAATGTTTTGGCTGGGCCATGGTACACGTTCTCGCCATCGGTGATCACCAGCGGTGCCGGTCTGGTTGAGTACTGTGACCTGACAACGGGTTCTGCTTCGACCCGGTTTTATCGGGTGACGTTGGCACCGTAGTCGCGAGGATTTCGTTTTTAATTGAAACCCGGCCAATCGGATTTAATTCAAATTCCAAGGTTTGACAGGGTGTTGCTGATGCCATTGACAGCTTGAACCAGCTTGGGGTGCGACTGCTCGAAACCTGCCACCGAGGTGCGCAACTCTTCCACGGAATTTTTCAATGGCGTGAGATTTTGTTTTTCGCGTTCGTTGACCTCAGTTTTCAATTGCGCGAGCAGTTGGAGCAGTTCACGCTGGTGCGCTTCATTGATGGTCAACGCCAGAATTTTGGCTTCCAACTCTTTGAAGGTTGTGTCAGTCATACTGAAACCTTACTCCGGGAACAAAATTCGGCAAGTTTAAGTGTCTTGCCTCCTGACTGGTTACCTTGGTAAACCTCCTTCATGCAATTCTTTCACCAGGGTGCAATCTGCCTTTGGGTGTTTCTACTGGTGACAGGGGCATGGTCCAGCTACGGACAGGCGACCAATGCGGATTACGCTCTTGGTATTAAACAATACAACCAGGAAGATTGGTCAGGTGCGATCACCAATTTTTCCAAGGCCATAGTCGCAGCCTATGACCTTGATCAGTCGTACAGTTACCGTGCCTATGCCAGATCCAAGTTGAACGACTCCGCAGGAGCTCTAGCCGATTGTGCTGAATTCATCAAATTAAACCCAAAATCCTCTGGTAACTATTTCTGGCGTGCGTGGATTTATGTGAATTTAACCAATTATGCTGCTGCTTTGGCTGATTACATCACAGCCATACGATTGAATCCACGAGCTAAAGACACTGACTTAGCTTCGGCCATTGGTTCTGAGCTTGCGCGGCAGGCCAACATTTGTTTTGCGACGAATGACTTGTCCGGTGCGATTTCCAATTTAAATGTGGTGGTATTTTTAAATCCAATAAATTCATTCCCCTACCTCCGCCGCGCACAATTTAAATTATTTCAAGGACGTTACGGCGCCGCCATCGCTGATGCCGACATTTCATTAAAATATGATCATGGATACTACATGGCCTGGGTTGTCCGTGCCTGGTCCCGAGTAGCTTTGAATGAAGCTCACGGCGCCAGTGAAGATTATGATAAAGTCAATGCTTGGCTGGATGAAAGGTTGGCTCGGAAAAAATCAGATCCAGAAGCTTGGCAGGAAGAGAGGATGCTTGCGGATATCCTGTCTTGTTTGATCAAAGGTGAGACGCAAGCAGCTTCTGAGAAATTGGAAAATTTGAAAAAATTTTCCCTTCCCAATGGCGAGGATAAAATTTATACGCAAATATATCGAGAGCACTGGCAGAAGCTGATTGAAACCATCATTGCAAAAACTAAAGAGAAAAAGAATTAAGGCGTCTTAAAACAGGAACCCTGAAAGTTCGTCCGACAGTGTAGTAAATCGAAAGGTGTCATGGACTGCGGCGGGAAGGCGGTAGCCGCCACGCCGCTTTCGTGCGTGCGGAAAATTTTCGGACGAAGAGTGAAGTTGGTGCGGACGAAAGCGGTGTCGTCGATGTGCTCTGCCACCGCAATCCAAGACCTCGCGGGCTTTCGACTGTGCTATGACGTGCAGCGATAATTTTATTTGAAGTGCGCCAGGTACCTCACCAGCGCCCGACTTTGGGCAGCAACGGATGGATGATTTCCCAGATGGCGGCGTGCACCATGTCAACCGGTTGGGCGGCATCAATGATTTTTACGCGTTCCATTTCGGTTGCGGCGATGAAGGCAAAGCCCTGAGCCACGCGCGCAAAAAATTGCTGGTCAGCTTCTTCGATGCGATCCCGAACAAATGGCATATTCGTCTGGCGCGAGCGCACTCGTTCCGCGCTGACGGCTGAGGGCACCTGTAATAGCAACGTTACCTTGGGTTTCGTTTCACCGACGGCAAATTCAACCACGGATTTCACCTTGGCCAGATCCAATTGCCGGCCATAACCTTGATACGCCGTGGTGGAATCATAAAAGCGGTCGCACAAGACGATTTCACCATCGGCCAGGGCCGGGCGGATGACTTCACGAACGAGCTGAGCGCGGCTGGCATTCATCAAGAGCAATTCGGCTTCCGCCGTCATTGCGTCATTGTCTTTGCTATGCTTGAGGGTGTGGCGAATTTCCTCGCCGATAGGCGTGCCGCCGGGTTCGCGCAAGGTGCGCACGCGATGGCCGAGTGCGTGGATACGTTCGGCGAGTGCGGCAATCTGGGTGGATTTGCCGCAACCTTCCGTCCCTTCAAATGTGATGAACAAGCCCTTCATTTTGGATATTTAAGAAACATTCAACATTGAACATTGAACTCTCAACGCCCAAGAGAGCATGGCCACACTGCCTTCGAAATTCGGAGTTAAATATTGGGCGTTGAATGTTCCCATGTGTCTCAAATCTTCTTCAACTTGATTCCCTTCGGCGTATCTTCGATGACCCAACCTTTGGCTTTCAATTCATCGCGGATGGCATCGGATTTTTTGAAATCGCGCGCTTGTTTGGCGGTGGTGCGGGCTTCGGCCAGGGCTTGAATGTCAGCGGGGATTTCACTTTCATTTTTGACACCAACGCCGAGGACGGAATCCATTTTTTCCCACGCCGCGAGTGCCACAGCGGCAGCATTTGCATTCAAGGAATTTTCGGCAATGCGCTTGTTCGTCTCGCGCACCCATTCGAAAATCACCGCCCAAGTGGCGGAAATATTCAAGTCATCCACCAGGGCTTCACGGAAGCGTTGAACCGTCGCGTCGTCATTTTGCGGCGACGACGTAACGCTTCCAGCCAGCTCGCGCAATTTGCTGACACATTCGTCAATCCGTCCCAGCGCGGTTTTGGCGCCGTGCAGACCGTCGAGCGTGAAATTGAATGTCTCGCGATAATAGGCGGTGAGCAGTAGATAACGGACTTCGCGACCGGTGAAACCCTTGGCGGCCAGATCGCGTAACGTAAAAAAGTTGCCGAGCGCTTTACTCATTTTTTTGCCTTCCACAAGCAAGTGCGCGCCGTGCAGCCAGTATTTGACGAACGGTTTGCCGGTCGCCCCTTCACTTTGGGCGATTTCGTCTTCGTGATGCGGAAATTTCAGGTCTTCGCCGCCGAGGTGCAGGTCAAAAGTTTCGCCGAGCGCCTTGATGCTCATGGCGGAACATTCGATATGCCAGCCGGGCCGGCCTTCGCCGAACGGGCTGGGCCAGAAAACGTCGCCGTCATCCGGCACGCGCGCCTTCCACAAGGCAAAATCGGCGACGGATTCCTTTTCGTATTCATCCGAAGCGACGCGTTCACCGGTGCGCATTTCATCCAGGTTCAATTTCAATAATTGACCGTAAGTGCAGCCACACCCGCGATATTTATCAATGGAAAAATAAACCGAACCGTCCGCTGCCTTATAGGCAACGCCCCGGGCGATCAATTTCTCGATGAGGGAAATGATTTCGGCGATGTGTTCCGTGGCGCGGGGTTTGAGATGGGGTTCATGGCAGCCGAGCGTTTTCAGGTCATCGAGAAAGGCGGCTTCAAATTTGCCGGTGAACTCGCGCAACGTGGTTTTATTTTCACGGACACGCTTGATGATCTTGTCCTCCACGTCGGTAATGTTCATGACGTGCTTCACGGTGTAACCAGAAAATTCCAGCGTGCGGCGGACCAGGTCGGCAAAGACGAACGTGCGCCAATTGCCGATGTGGGCGAAATCGTAAACCGTCGGTCCGCAGCAATAGAGGCCGACGTGCTTGCCGGCGGGATCGAGCGGGGTAAATTCCTGTACCGAACGGGATAATGTATTGAACAGTTTGAGTGCCATTTGTCTGCCCAAAAGTTAAAGGGCAATGCGCGAAAGCAAAAGGGGAAATTTAACCCGAAACGCCGGAGGGAATTGAAACAAAACCAGCCGGAAGACAAAATAATGGACTTTATGACCCAAGAAAATTAAAGTTCGCAAAACCCACCCGGCGCCCGCCGGAATCAGAAGGAATCAGATATGGAACTCAAGGTTTTGTGTGACTGCGGTCAGAAGTTTAAGTTTGATGTGGAGCCGGTGAATGGCCAGATGCCATTTACCATAAATTGCCCCATTTGCAACGCCGATGCCACCACTACGGCGAACACGATGCTCGCTGAGCAGTTGTCTTCGGCCGCCCCCGCAACGACGACGGAAACTGCGCCGCCGCCGATTGCGCCAACCGGTGGCGGATTACGGATCAATCGCGTGGCGCATGCGGAAACGACACCATCGCCAATAGCTTCAACCAGTGATAACCCACCACCCGCCTTGGGGGTAAACCGTCCTTTTGCCGTGGCGGAAGCGGCGAAACCGCCAAGGAAAACCAGCTTTGGAATGGGATTGCTGGGTGGACTGACGGGCGCGTTGCTCGGTTCGATCATTTATTTTTTGATCTTCAAGTTCACAGGCGTGCATATCAAATGGCTGGCGGTGGGAGTGGGAGCTTTGGCCGGTTGGTTTGCGGAATTATTTGGCAAAGGTGAGGGCAGCAAGGAATTGGGTGGGATTACGGCAGTGCTGGTTATTTGCGGGGTTATCGGCGTGCAATATTTTGTGGCACTGGGATGGTGGCATGAAGGGGAGGCTGAAAGATTGAAAGCCGCGCAGTCGGCTTATGCCAATGCCATGATTGAGGCCAAAGTAGTGGCGGAAATGGTGCCAACCGGTTCAGATGTGGAAATTCGTGCTTACCTGACAAAGCAATCAGCAGATGTCGGACTGAAACTTTCGGATGCTGATTTTCAGAATGATGACATCAAAGATTTTCGCGAAAATCAATTGCCTGAATATCGCAGTTTGGCCAGCGGTCAAATTACAAAGGAACAATACGAAGCGAGCCATGCGATTAAAATCACGGAGACGCAGTCGGAGAAAGATGCCGAAGACGGCACGTTTAAGGCGGTCTTTATGTTGTTATTGGTGAGCAAATCCAATCTTTTTGCCCTGGCTGCCGCGGCGGCGCTGGCGTTCAAATTAAGCACCAATGCGTAAGTACGGATTCGTCATGCCATGCTGTAACCGTGCCGAAGGCACAATTTCCGCATCGCTTCGCGACAAAACCTGACAAACCGTAATGATGGTCCAACGTTTCATTGGGCTTTTGCCGGGCGCCGGAAGACCTTGCCAACTTCGGCCTGGTCCACGGGCTTGACCACCATTTCGTCAATGTTGACGTGCGGCGGACGGCTGGCGACCCAGAGCAGAATTTCTGCCAGATCGGCGGCGACGAGCGGATTGGTCCCGGCGTAAAGTTCCTTCGCCTTTTTCGTATCGCCCTTGAAGCGCACGATGGAAAATTCAGTTTCCGCCAGGCCTGGATCAACCGTGCTGACACGGATGCCGCTGCCAAAAAGTTCGTGCCGCAAGGCGCGTGTGATCGCGAGGGAACCCGATTTCACCGCGCAATAGATCGAGCCGCCGGCGTAAGCGGTGCGCCCGGCAACGGAGCCGATATTAATGATGCTTGCTCCGGCATCATGCGGCAATAGTGGCAACGCGGCCCGGGTCATCCGCGCCACACCCAGCAAGTTCGATTGAACCATGGCTTCCCAATCCGCGTCTTGTCCATTGGCTAATGTGTCGGCGCCATGCGCCCCGCCGGCGTTGTTGATCAGCACGTGCAGCGGCTGCGTCTTTAATTTTCCTTTGGCCCACGCGATGAAAGTTTGCACGCTCGCCGTGCTGGCAACGTCCAGCTCATGGAAATGTGCCGCGCGCGCGCCGGATTTTTTGGCCGTCGCCGCGACTTTTTCCAGGCGATCCAGGCGCCGGGCGCCGAGTAATAATTTTGCGCCTTCGGCGGCAAACGCCGTGGCCGCCGCTGCCCCAAAGCCGCTGGAAGCGCCCGTGATCAGGACCCATTTGTTCTTTAATGAGAATTTCATATGGAAAATCGTCTGGTTGGAAACATTTGGTCGGAAAACCCGGTTTTATTCCTCGCCGGATATTTTGGACCGGGTTGGCAGTTTGTCGAATAAAAATCCGACCACCAAAGCGCAGACGCAGCCAATGATGACTCCGAAGACGCGGCTGGAGGAATTGTGCCATTCGCTTTGTTCGCCATGGTCGCCAAATAGCGTCACGATGATGACGGCGACGAACGCCGGACGTTGCGCATCGTCTTGTTTGAGCAGGTAGCAGACCAGCCCGGTAAGCATGACGCCGATGGCCATCGCCACGACGGGCTGGCCGATGGCTGCCAACAAGATGGCGCCGCCAAACGCACCGGCCAGATTGGCCAACACGCGCAGCGACGAGGCTTTAAAGGAAGAATGCAAGTCAGCTTGCGTCACCAGCACGGCTGAAACGGCGGCCACCCAGGGCGCTCCGGGCAGGTCGCAGAATTTATAGGCCAGCACAGCCACGACGGTGCCCACCGTGGCTTTTACCGAAAAAATGATGGCCTCAAGGTGGCGTGATGGCATGGGAAAAATTTGAAATCACCGGCATCCTTTGGCGCTGGTCGTCAAACTTCACCGGGTTCTGGTGAAGGATGGTGGAGATTAGGAGGCTCGAACTCCTGACCTTCTCATTGCGAACGAGACGCTCTACCAACTGAGCTAAATCCCCGTCCAACGCGACGGATAAATTATTTCCTTTTCACGCCGACAACAAGTTTTTTTCGCAGCACGCCGGGCGCAGAATTTGCGATTCACGATTGATGATTTGCGATTTCTCCTGTCTCAGCTGTGTTTATCTATGTCCATCCGTGGTTAAAAAATCTTAGCACCTTCGTGGCTTGGTGCTCTAATGTGTGAAAATTCGCGGCAAAGGTTTTCGTGGTTCCGTTTGGGTTTCATCTGTGTGCAGCTTCTGGCTCAAAAACTTTCATTGCCACCCCTAAACCAACGGCATAATTTTCCCGCATGTTCGCCTCGTTGCTCAACGACATTCAGGATCCCGACTATTTGATCCATAATCCGTGGCTTTTGCTACTCGTGATCTTCCAGCTTTGGATGTTCATTGACGCGGTGCGGCGCCAAGAGTGGCTCTGGGCGGTCTTTATTTTTATCGGTTTTGGTGTGTCGGCAATCCTGTATTTTTTCCTCGTTTATCGTGAAACAGCGGCAGCCTCCGGTGCCACCGGCTTTGAACTGCCCGGCGCCCAAAGCCGGGCCCGCATCCAGCAACTGCAATCAAAAATCCACCACCTGGATAATGCGTATCACCATTTTCAACTGGGCGACGTCTATTTTCAGCGCGGCAAATTCACCGAGGCGGAAAAATGTTACCGGGCCGCGCTGGAACGCGATCCCAGCGACATTGACACCCGCGCGCACCTGGGCCAATGCCTGTTGCGTTTGAAGCGTCCCGCCGAGGCGAAACCGTTGTTGGAAGCCGTTTGCCGCGAAAATCAAAAGCATGATTTCGGCTATTCGCTCATGGCCTATGCTGAGACCCTGACCGCGTTGAATGAGACCGATGCGGCGTTTAGCATCTGGCAGCACGTCGTGGAAGGTCATGCCTACGCCCGCGCCAAGGTGCAATATGCCGAACTTTGCCTGGCACGGAAGCAGGTGGATCTTGCCCGGACACAGTTAAACGACGTGGTGAAGGATGACGTTCATGCGCCGACCTTTCAACGCCGGCAGGATCGTGTCTGGGTGCGGCGGGCGAAGGCGTTGCTGCGGACGTTGCCGGCTTGATTTGCCGGGAATTTTCATGGCTTCATTTTCATTTCCGCCCCGCAGAAAATTTTCTATCATGGCCGCGTGTCAAATATCATTGCCATCGTCGGCCGGCCAAACGTGGGTAAATCCGCGTTGTTTAATCGCATCGTCAAAAAACGCATCGCGATCGTGCACGATCAGCCGGGCGTCACGCGCGACCGCGTGAGCGTGGAGGCGGAATGGCGGGGACGTCCTTATTCGCTCGTGGACACTGGCGGCATCGGCTTGTTGCGCCGGGAAAAGTCGAATGACGTCATTGCCCGGGCGGCGCTCGAACAGGTGGAACTGGCGATTGAGGCTGCTTGCGCCATCATTTTCGTCGTCAACGTACAGGAAGGCATTGTGCCGTTGGACCGCGAAGTGGCGGATAAATTGCGCCGCAGCGGCAAACCGATCCTGGTGGCTGCCAACAAGGTGGATACCGAGCGCATGGAAAAGCTGGCGGACGAATTTACCGCGCTGGGTTTTCCGAAAATCTTTCCCGTCACGGCCATTCACGGCGATGGGATCGAGAATTTGATGGATGCCGCCGCCGCCTTTTTGCCGGTTAGCGAAGCCGCCCCATTACCCGAGGAAATCCCTTTGGAAAATCCAGTGGACGAAGCCGGCGATGAACTGGCTCCCGCCCTCAAGCTCCCGTCCGTTTTGAAGCTGGCCATCGTCGGCCGGCCGAATGTCGGCAAATCGTCCATCATCAACGCATTGACGCAGTCGGAACGCGTCATTGTTTCGCCGATTCCCGGTACGACGCGCGATTCCGTGGACGTGCCGTTTGAAGTGGAGACCGAAGGCGTGCGGTCGAAATATGTTTTGATTGATACGGCGGGCATGCGTAAAACGCGGCGCGTGGATGACACCGTGGAATTTTTCAGTGTGCAACGTTCCCAGGAATCCATCATCCGCAGCGACATCACCGTTCTGGTTTTGGATGCGGAAATGGGCGTCACGGAGCAGGATAAAAAGATCGCCGACGTGATCGTGGAAAATCGCCGCGCCTGCATCATTGTTGTCAATAAATGGGATCTCTTTGACCAGTCGGTTCGCGAAGAGCGGGTCAAGGAAATCGAACGCCGCAACCAGAAAAAACGCACGGAAGGGCAGGAGAAGGCGTTGACGACGCTCACGCAGTTTGCGGAGTGGGTGCAGAAAAAATTATTTTTCCTCGATTACGCGCCGGTGATCTTCACGTCCGCCAAATCTGGTTTTCACTTGGAACGTCTCCTCGAAGCGGTGCGCTACGTGGCGGCCCAGTTGCAACAGAAAGTGCCTACAGCCATCCTGAACCGCACCTTGCGTGACGCGGTGGATAAACGCCAGCCGATCAGCGCGACCGGGCAGCGGTTGAAGTTTTATTACGCCACCCAGGTGCGCCAGTCGCCGCCGACCTTCTTGTTGTTTGTGAACCGTGACGAACTGTTTTCCGACGCCTATAAAAAACATCTTTCCGGCGAAATGCGCACGGCCTTTGGTTATGAAGGCTGTCCGGTGTTGCTCGTACCGAAGGCACGGCCTAAAACGATTGAGCCGCTGCGGAAATTCAAAACGCCAAAAAATAAGAGCCAGACCCCGTCCGGCCGGGCGGATGCGTTCCGGCATAAGCGGGCGGAACGATATTCCCGCAAACCGAAGTCAAATTCGGGCAAAAAAAACCGTTAAAAACTTATTCACGGCGGGGAATAAACCGGCATTTTCTGGCACGTTCGCTGGAAAACCATTTGATTTCATTTGGGAATAACGTTCGCGTAACTTTTTTGCAAAATTTTATTGAAAGCTACAAGGGGTGGTGGTAGGATGTTCTTCGCTCCCCAATTAGTTGGGGAAATGGGGTTTTCTATGAAAACCCCGTTTTTCTTAGAAAATTGAACAGATTTGTAAACTTGGGGCGGTTTTTGCTTCGCTTTGAAGCCAGGGTCTGTTGGAGAAACCAAACTTTTAGAATACCATGATTGACGCACGCGAGGAACTTTCATCGTCGGCTCCCAAAGCCGCCCACCGCCGCAACGGAAAATTGGCCGGAGCGCGTTCTGTAAAACCCGGCCGCAAGGCTCCCACCAATAAGACGTTGCGCATCGAACGTATTTTTAGCGATGCCAAGATCAAGCCGTTCGACCAGATCGAATGGGACCGCCGCACGGCGGAAATCACCGACGACGCGGGCAAGGTCATCTTCAAGCAGGAAAATGTCGAGGTGCCGAAGTCGTGGTCGCAATTGGCCACCAAAGTCGTCGTTTCCAAATATTTTTACGGTGAACAAAACACGTCTGAGCGCGAAACCTCCGTGCGCCAGTTGATCCATCGCATTTCTCGCACGATCGCCGACTGGGGGATTGCCGACGGCTATTTCAGCAAGGCGGATGGAGAAGTGTTCTACGAAGAATTGACCTGGTTGTGCTTGAATCAATATGGCGCCTTCAATTCGCCGGTGTGGTTCAACGTCGGTTTGTATCATCAGTACGGTGTCGGCAAAAATTCCGGCAAGGGCAACTGGTTCTATAATCGCGAAACGGGTGAGGCTGAACGCGCTAAAACACAGTATGAATATCCGCAGGGCAGCGCATGCTTCATCCAGTCCGTGAAGGACAACATGGAAGACATCATGCACCTCGCTTATAGCGAAGCGATGCTCTTCAAATATGGTTCCGGCACCGGCACCGATCTGTCGCCCATCCGTTCCAGCCGCGAAAAATTGAGCGGTGGCGGACGTCCAAGCGGCCCGATGAGCTTCCTGAAAGTGTATGACCAGGTCGCCAACGTCGTGAAATCCGGCGGCAAAACCCGTCGCGCGGCCAAGATGAACACCTTGCGCGACTGGCACGGTGACATTGAAGAATTTATTGATGCCAAGCAGAAGGAAGAAAAGAAGGCCTGGGCATTGATCGAGCAGGGCTATGATGGTTCCTACAACGGCGATGCCTACGGCAGCGTCATGTATCAGAACGAAAATCTTTCCGTCCGCGCCGGCGATGAGTTCATGCAAGCGGCGACTGACGGCAAGGAATGGTGGACCAAAACAGTCAAAGGCATTCCCCTTCAAAAGAAGGACGCGAGCAAGCTGCTCGAAAAAATTGCCGAAGGCACGCACATCTGCGGCGATCCTGGCATCCAATACGACGGTGCGATCCAAAAATGGCATACGTGCAAAGGCACGGAGCCGATCCACTCCACGAATCCGTGCAGCGAATACGTTTTCGTCAATAACACCGCGTGCAATCTGGCTTCGCTGAACTTGATGAAGTTCAAGCGCGAAGATAATAAATTCGATGTGGCCCGTTTCAAGGCGGCCGTGCGGATTTATATCACGGCGCAGGAAATTTTGGTGGATAACGCCAGTTATCCGACGAAGGATATCGCTGAAAATTCCCATATTTTCCGCACCCTCGGCCTCGGCTTTGCGAACCTCGGTTCGCTCTGCATGAGCTACGGTTTGCCGTATGATTCCGATGAAGGCCGCGCCCTTGCCGGTGCGATTACTTCGATCATGACCGGCCATGCCTACGAACAAAGCGCGGAAATCTCCGGAAACGTGGGTGCGTTCAAGGGCTATCATGACGCCCGTTGCGCCGGTGTGGAAAAAACGGTCGCAAAGGACAACGTTGAATCCATGCTCGGCGTCATCAAATTGCATCGTGACGCCGTCGAACAGATCCAGCCCAGCCGCGAATTTAATTATCTTAAGGAAGAAGCCCGCACGGTTTGGGACGGGGCCTTGTCACTCGGCAAGCAACACGGTTATCGCAATGCCCAGGTCACAGTGCTCGCGCCGACGGGAACGATCGCCTTCCTCATGGATTGCGACACGACCGGGGTCGAACCTGACATCGCGCTGGTAAAATATAAATTGCTCGCCGGTGGCGGCATGTTGAAGATCGTCAACCGTGGCGTGGCTGACGCGTTGCGCCGCCTTGATTACAGTGAATCGGATGTCAAAAACATCATCGCGCACATCGAGAAATTTGACACGATTGAAGACGTCGAAGAAAGCGGTACGACGGTGAAGAGCGGACTGAAAACCGAACATCTGCCGGTCTTCGACTGCGCTTTCAAAGCCGCGCGCGGCAAGCGCAGCATCGGTTACCTGGCGCATTTGAAAATGATGGCGGCGGCCCAGCCTTTCATCAGCGGTGCGATCTCCAAGACCGTTAACATGCCCAACGAAAGCACCGTCGCCGAAATCCGCGACACCTACGTTCAGGCTTGGAAGATGGGATTGAAATGCGTTGCGATCTATCGCGACGGCTCCAAGCGTTCACAACCGCTCAACACCAAAAAGACCAATGATGGCGGGTCAAAAACAGCGGCCCCGGATGCTGCTGCCCTGGAAACACGCATCAAGGAACTCGACGGTATTGTGGAAAAATTGCGCGCCGCCTCTGGCAAGCCCTTGCGTCGTCGTCTGACCGATACGCGGCAGGCCCTTACGCACAAGTTCGATATCGCCGGCCACGAAGGATATCTCACGGTCGGTTTGTTTGACGACGGCCAGCCGGGCGAATTGTTCATCACGATGGCGAAGGAAGGTTCCACCATCGGCGGTTTGATGGACAGCATCGGCACGCTTTCCAGCATGGCGTTCCAATATGGCGTGCCCCTGGAAGCGCTCGTTCGCAAGTTTGCACACCAACGTTTTGAGCCGAGTGGTTTCACGAAAAACGCCGAGATCCGCAATGCGTCATCCATCACGGATTATGTTTTCCGCTGGCTCGCATTCCAATTCATCCCCGGTTACCGCGAAAACATTCTCGGCGCCCGGAACCAGCCGGAGCTGGTGATTCCCGGTCTCGAAGAAGAGCTTAAAAAAAAGGTGAACCGTCCGGTGCCAGAATTGCCCATCGCTGAGGACGGGGACATCATTGAAGTGAAAACTGCGCAGGTCCAGTCGCGCCGCGCCATGACTCTGACTTCAATGATCACAAACCAGCAGGACGCGCCGACCTGTCCCAACTGCGGCAACGTCGTTGTCCGCAACGGTGCCTGCTATAAATGCTTGAACTGTGGCGAGAGCCTCGGTTGCTCGTAAGTCAAGTTTTGTCCTACGTACGCCGGAGAAGCTAAAATTTCTTCGGCGTTTTTTGTTCTGAAACATGTTTGAAAATCAGGCGGCTACCCAATCGTCTTCGCTTGCTGCTGAAAATTCGAGGACTAGGACGACAATGAGAATGATCCGGATGACAAAACTGATTATTTAGATGCACCAGAAAGCGAGTGATTGCTTGCGCTTCTCGGACGGCGGCGGAATTTCAAAAAGCGAAATTGTTAGTTGGATAAGGGTTGTCTCTACCATTTGATTTTTTTTTGCATCATATCCGTGTGATTGTCGAAAATCGTTTGGAACTTGTATTTGGTATGCCTTGTTGAAAGAATGTAGCCGTGGCGTTAAAATATAATGCTGTTACCACGGTTCAGGGACTTCGGTTCCTGCGTCATTGTTATTCGTTTGTCAACACGACTTGGCAAAGCGCACCTCGCACAGACCTGCCAGATCAGGGGTTTGAATTAAACTTTCGGAGTTCTTGCGCCCTTGGACTTGACGAATGGTTAATTTCACAAAAAACGGAAATTGGTCTTGGTGATGACTTGGAAACTACATCCGGCATTCGCCATGACATTGACCTGACGGCTCGAAACTCCAACACTCTTGCAATTACGGAATTAAAAAATAGGTCTGACTGCCCACCTAGCAAAGATGATGTTATTGTTTTTTTTGCAAAAATTCTTGATTACCTCGCCAACAATCCAAAAATGATGTTGGGGGAAATAGTGCCGGTTTTTATTTCGACTTGCGCGTTTGAAGAGTCAACCCTAGCCACATGTCTGGGACTCGGCATTCATCCGATTGCTCCGGGCTTGCGTCCGCTTCCAGTTCTTGCTGATAACCTAAAAAGAACTGAAACGGCCATAAAGGAGGGATTTGCATTGCAAGATGATGACTTGTCAGGACAGTGGGATGATATCTGCGCCGACATTAATCGTCTGGTGCTTGGGCTTGACCAAACGTGGTTTTCTGCAAGGTGCGGTTACGTCTCGGACGACGTTATAAATTTCCACAGAATATTTGATATTGAATCAATTCGTATGAGTCGTGACCTGCGACAATTAAACGGTAATTGGAGCGATATCCACGCAAGTATTCTTAAAATAAAAAATATGCAGCAATAGCTGAATGAAAATTTCAAGCTACAACATCACTGATGTGGGATACCACTATATCGGTTTGCGCGTGCTCTCAAACTCTGAATTGAGTCGAGATGAGCAATTGCAGGCTATCGCACGTGGGGTTTTGAAATATGCCAGCGACCGAGCTTTAAGGTTACTTCTTCCCGAACCCAAAGGGAATTTTTCTACCGTTGGCGAAAAAGTGTGCCAAGAACTTGTTCATTTCAACTTTGCTGTCGTCGAAAAAGGCGGTTACGAACTAACCGAAGCAGGTAAGGAAGTACTTGGATTGTTAAATGATCGTCGATTTTTAGAATTGCGACGCGCGATGACTCGCGCCCATCTTGCGACCTACGATAATTTACGTGCGGTTGTGCAACAACACATGGAATTAGGCAACGTCTGGCGTTGCACTATTGAAGTTGAGCAAATGTCCAAGCCGGATTACATTGAACGATTGCTTAAACCAACATTCGGCGAGAAAGCATTCGAGAAAGCGGCAGAGATCAAAACGCAAGGGACGCTTTCACCGAAACAAACGGAAGATTTAATAAACGAATCAATCATCAGCGAAGTTTTTAAGGCGTATGAATATGAGTATAGCGTACCTCTTTTCCGGGCACTTTGTGACCGGTTAATGAGCCTGCGCTTGCTTAATACCATGCGAGCGAAAGCTGCCGAATGCGATTTTTTGAAAAGTTACTCGCCTTGCGTGTTAGGTGATCCTTCTCGACATTGGTATAAGGAACTCGACATTCGCCTGTCGTCGCACTCGACATTTAAGATTTTCCTTTGCGAGCCAAACATGAGCGACGCAGAAACGCTCAATACACTGCTTGGCGCAATAAATGAGGCGTTTACCAATTTGAAATCAGAGGCAGGTTATTATGACTTGCCAGATGTTCGAGATTTTGTGTGCGAACGCTTGAAAATTCCTGAATTAGCTTTTGACGAAGGTGTAAATAGCCTTCTCGATCAAACCGTGCCTCCATTGAGTCCTGGTTTAAGATACGAACGAATTTCTGCACGCCGTAAGCCGCTAGTGCGAACCAAAGCCACCGGTCAAATCCACAACCTTATAAGGAGGTCATAATGCAAATACCACGCCTAACGAAAACACCAATTCCATCTAAATATACACCTCTCGGCATGAGCGAGTTACCATTTCCGAGCGAAGCTGTGGTTAATCCTTATAGCAGTGACCATCGGAAAAACGGAAGTATTTATGCCATATCACCGGTAAAAGCTGAAATCGAAAAATTTGAGAACTTATTGATTCGTCCAGACGATTTCCTAAACCGAGTCCGCCTAGCATACCTATGGTCTAAGGGCGATCAACAGAGTGGTCGTGGGATGGGGAAGACTGCATTGTTACGATATTTCCGCCAGCGAATTAACAAGGATTGGGGAGCAACCGAATTCAAAAATCAATTTAACGCGGTCGTAGTTTATGTCGCCTTTCCAGCCCAAATTGACCGCCGCTATATGGAGCAGCTCGCGCTTTCCGCCTTGGTAGATATTTGTCGGAACGGAGTACTTGATGCCTCTCGGGCAGCATTACGATTGAAACATCTGACTGATGATCAAGCGAAAGCAATTATGACGAACGAGGATGGTTCGGAAGACGGCGAAAATCTTTTGAATGACACAATATTGACGGCGAAGAGCGTTGACGTAGTTAAGCTGAATGACGCAGTAATTCAGGATTTGACAACAAATGGCGTTCAAAATGCGCCCGCAAAGGCGCTAGCTCGCGGTGAATTTGAAAAATACCTACGCTCTTATCGCAATGATGGCAACCTAGAGCCATTTTATGTTCCGCGTGACACTCGCATTTTAGATTATTCGCGTTCGATTTTATTCAATGATGTGGTAAACTATTTACGAGCAGCGGGCTTTGCAGGCGCATATCTTTTCGTTGACGACATCGAAAACTTAGTGGATCAAATGGCTCGTAAAGCCCGCATTGAATTTGCAAAAGAATTTGCAATGTGCACTGTCCGTCCTGGATATTCTAATACGGAACACAATTTCTTTTCATGCGTCCTAACGACACATCAGCAAGCATCAGTGGGGCTTTCTTCGGCGTGGGGTGATGCTGGTCTTTCTGCGATTGCACGGCTTGACCCGACTTCGCCAAATTCAGTTGAACTGCCAATGCCGAGTAAGGATCAGGCGCGTGAAATCATAATCGCACATCTCGATTTCTACCGCACAAACCAAGCGGAGAAAGGAACCATAAAGCCATTTACTGAAGATGGAATTGAGGCGTTACTCAAGAGTAAGCAAATGCTTCATCCACGCTTGATGCTTTCCAGTGCGGCACAAGTGGTATTTCAAGCGGCACAACTCGGCAAAACAGTGATTGACGCTGAAGTGGTAAATGCTGCAATGGACACAAAGGCTGTAATTCAAACGGCAGATGTGACAGACGGCATCGATGGCGCAATGTAAAATAATCATAGCACATCAAGGATCTGCTGGCGTTTGGCACCTATTTTACCTGTAGACGCGGATTCAGTTTTCGTCCAACTTAAAAATTCGCTTGATGTCCCGTCCCGTCCCGGCATTTTCGAATGTCAGTGATGGCAAAGTTTCAGCAAGTTCTAGCCAGTTTTGCTGATAGTGCCATCGATTACTCCAAGAAATCCTCTATTTATGAGGGTTTTAACAACGTGAACACAGATCGAATAAAAAATATATTCAAAAAATGTCATATTATGCCCATCCATGGTTAAAAAGTTTTCTTCAAGCGGCGTGGTACTAGTTTCTCGCACTTGTCTCGTGCCGCTAACGGCATTATGTTGCGCCCATGAGCGACAACAATTTCATCCGCGAGGATCCCTGGCGCATATTCCGCATCATGGCTGAGTTCGTGGATTCCTTCCAAACCCTTTCCCAAGTCGGTCCGGCCGTGACCATCTTTGGGTCCGCCCGGACAAAGCCGAAGGATAAATATTATGCCGCCGCCATCGCCATCGCCAAAGGCCTGGCCAAACATAAGCTGGCAGTGGTTACTGGCGGCGGGCCGGGTATCATGGAAGCGGCTAACAAAGGTGCCGCGCATGCCGGCGGTAAATCCGTGGGGCTTAATATTGAATTGCCGCATGAGCAGGGCGGTAATCGCTTTGCCAATGTGCCGATTCATTTCCACTATTTTTTTGCGCGCAAAGTTTGTTTTGTGAAATATAGCCTCGGCTTTGTTTTCATGCCCGGCGGCTTCGGCACCTTGGATGAATTTTTTGAAGTGCTCACGCTGGTGCAGACGGAGCGCATCCCGCAATTCCCCTTGATCCTTTTCGGCAGCGAGCATTGGAAGGGATTGATTGCCTGGATGAAGACCCGGCTGGAAAAAGACGCCTTGATCAGTCCCGGCGACCTGGATTTGATCGCCATCACGGATGATCCAAATGAAGTCGTCGAATTGATTCTCGATTACGAGCGGCGGATCGGTCCGCCGGTGCTCACGCCCAGTGCTTTTGCGTGAATAAAATGGCGCCTCAGGCATCCTACCTGTGATTATGAAACGAATTTCACTGGGAATCATCGGGGTTTTGGTCGGTGCCGTGCTGGTGGTCAAAATCACCAACGGCCTGCACGCAGCGGATGCCACTGCCGCCAACACACCGATTCCCTATTACAATCCAACTAATATGACTAACTTTAAAAAACCTGACACGGCAGAATTGAAAAAGAAACTGACCGCCGAACAATACGCCGTTACGCAACAAGCCGCGACCGAGCCGGCGTTCCACAATGAATTTTGGGATAACCATGCGCCCGGCATTTATGTGGACGTCGTTTCAGGCATGCCACTGTTCAGCTCGCTCGACAAGTTTGATTCCGGCTGCGGTTGGCCGAGTTTTACCAAGCCGATTGAAGCCAAAGAGGTCGCCGAACACACCGATACATCCTACGGCATGGAACGCACTGAAGTCCGTTCCACCACCGCCGATTCCCATCTCGGCCATGTTTTTGACGATGGTCCCGGCCCGACGCACCTGCGTTATTGCATCAATTCTGCCTCGTTGCAGTTCATCCCGCTCGACCAGATGGCAGCGGCCGGTTACACCAACGAATTGACGCCTTTCATCAAGGCCGGGCTTTATAAATCACCGATGGGGACGACGAACGCCCCCGCCAAAAAATGATTTAAAAATCGGTTTGAAAAGCGGGCCAAACGTGGTTTGCTGGCGGTAGTTTGTCATGCAGCCGTCCGTCCAGGAAATTCAGACATCGCATACGCCCGAGTCTCTCGTGGAAAATCTGCGGGGAGAGCAGGGGATTGTGTTGCTGCGCAGCCATGCGCTGGCTTCGGTCTCCGCCCGCTATTCGTTTGTTACCGCCAATCCGTTTCTGGTTTTTCGCAGCTTCGGTTCCCGTTGCGAAATCACCCCTCACTCATCACCGGCTACGCATCACTTTGGCAATCCGTGGCATCTGCTCGATGCGCTCATGGCGCGCTACGAACTGTTGGATGAAATTGATTCACCGTTTCCGCTGGGCGGTGCATTCGGCTACTGGGGTTATGACCTGAAGAATTTTGCCGAACCCAAGCTCCCCCGCCGCGCCGCAAATGATCTGGAACTGCCGGATTGTCATGTTGGGTTCTATGACAGCGTGGTCGTTTTCGATCATCAAATTGGAAAAGTTTTTATCATTTCCACGGGCTTGAATGCCGACGGTTCGCGCACCGGGCAACGAGTTCAGGCACAGTTGGAGTTTTGGAATTGTTTGTTATCCGATAAAACATTGTCTCCAAGCTGCAGCATGCACGGGAAGGCAGATTTTCAAGCTGCTATGTCCGGCGGGCCAATGGCCAAACCGATTTCCAATTTCACGCGGGATGAATTCATTGCCATCGTTGAGCGTGCGCAATGTTACATCCGTACCGGTGATATTTATCAAGTCAATCTTTCGCAGCGTTTGACGATCGAAAGTGAATTTTCCGCGTGGGAGTTTTTTCAGAAACTCTCCGCTGTTTCGCCTGCGCCGTTCGCAGCTTTTCTCGACTGCGATGACGGGAGCGTGGCCGGCCGGTTTCAAGTTGCCTCGTCTTCGCCCGAACAATTTTTACGCTTGAGTGGTTCGCATATCATCACGCGTCCGATCAAAGGCACGCGTCCGCGTGATCATGACGCCACGCGCGACGCGCAACTTGCCTACGAACTTCAGACCAGTGCCAAGGAACTTGCTGAACTGGTGATGATCACCGACCTGCTGCGGAATGATCTGGGGAAGGTTTGTGAATATGGTTCCGTGCAGGTGCCTGATCTGGCGAAGCTGGAAAAATTTGCGCAGGTACAGCATCTCGTTTCCACGGTCGAAGGCCGCTTGCGGCGTGGCGTTACTCATTTCGCCGCCTTCGCTTCCTGTTTTCCTGGTGGCAGCATCACCGGTGCGCCGAAATTCCGGGCCATGGAGATCATTGACGAATTGGAACTGGTTTCGCGCGGACCGTATTGCGGCGCCATTGGCTATCTGGGCTTTAACCGCGAAAGCCAGTTGAACATCGCCATCCGCACGGCGGTTTGTGCCCGGGAAAAAATCCATTTTAACGTCGGTGCGGGCATCGTGGCTGATTCCAGTCCGGTGGCGGAATATGAAGAAACCCTCGCGAAAGCTGCCGGTTTTCTGGCAGCATTACAGGTGAATCAATCGCGGATGGACGTTAGTGAACCGGGATTGTCGGTGGAAAAATCTCACGCAAAGCCGCAAAGGCACGAAGGCGCCGGGGAATAATTTTTTCTATGCAAGATTCATTTGCCCAAGGGTTGAGGGCACTTGCTTGATCAACGCCATTTTAATCAGTAAATGTATTCAAGGTGGCGGGATGACGCCCTGTGATTTCTGTTTTAGATCCGATTCCACATACGCTCGATTCTCCGCCGCCAGTTTATTGGCTTCTGCGGCAGCCTGCCTAAATCCTTCTGATCCACGCACTGGCCAGCCTTTAGGTGTAGCGTGAGAAGTAATGACGAAATTTCCTGCGATATTCTCAAAGCGCGAGTCCAGGACCTGTAAATCATGGACTGTCACTGCGGGAAGCGGATCAAATCTGCCTTGGCCGATTTCAACTGAGTCAGCAATAAACGTGGCCTTTCGGAGTAGCAAAGTTTCATCACCCGTAGTTGTGGTTTTTGACGGCAAGGGTAAGAAAGTTTCCAGTGTAACCTGTCGCGGTATATGTACATTTCCAATTATGACCGGATCACTGGCGGTGAATTTCCAGGCTTTAAACCCGTTCGGGTATTGAGGCAATTCGATGGCTTGCAGCGGCTGAAGTGAATTGGTTCTGTCAGCTATTATCCAATTGCGGCTCCAGCCCGTGATGACTTGAGGCAGGGTTGAGGTCGGCCAATACGTTACTTGATTGGTTGTAAAATCGGGCCAGACCATTGGAAAATAATTTTCCATTCCAAATCCGGTCTGGTTGTTTGAAAGGTTAAAATAATCTTTTGAACAATACGCCAGCCAAACCGCCTGCACCACTGAAGGCGCAAACTCATTCTTGGAAAGACGTCCGGGGAAAGCAAAGCCAGCCAGGCCTTCATGTGTCCGATGCAGTACGGATATTTGATCCGACAGCACAAAGTTATCAATGCCGTCACAACCATACTCGGCCTTAATGTCATAAAAATCATTCGTCAGTTTGCCTTCCCCTTTGGAATCAATGGATATGTTATAAGACTTGCCATCCGTCAGAATAACGACGTTGCCGGTTTCGACGATGCGCGGTGGCTTAGTATAAAGTTCAATTTGAACTTTCCCGGTGATTCGAATACATGGCGCGGGGGATGTAATTATTTTCTTAACGGTGAGTGTTGTGCCCGCCGCCAGCAATACGCCGATACCGACCACAACTGCCATCTTCATTTTTGACCAAGCCATAAGTTTCGATGCTCCTTTGATGAGGGCTAAGGTTGAAGCGGAAGCTGCCGTGCCTTTCAGGACGGCCACTGCAGAAATGGTTTTTGCCAGGCCAATGGGTGCGGCGTGAACAGAGTTAGCGGTCATGGCACCGGCGATGATGGCGGTGGTGGAACTGACGCCGCGCTTGTTAAAATAACGGTGTAGTTTTTCCAAGGCACGGGTGACACGTTTCCGTGCCGTATCTTCGCCCAAACCCAGAGCTTGCCCGACTTCAGCCAGGCTTTTGTTCTCAAAAAAGCGCAACAGCACAGCCTGCCGGTCCGTTTCGCCGAGGGTGGTCAACGCCTCGTCCAGCCACGGTGACATTTGATTCCACAGTTCATCGGTCGGGGCGGGCGGCGGTTCGGTTTGCATTAGCAGCTCCTTTTCAATGGTCGCCATCTGCACCGACCGGGTTATTCCTGCGCGGATCTGGGCGAGCGCCGTAAAGCGGGTTGTTTTGAACAACCAGCCGGCCAGAACTGTCTGAGACGAAATGCTTTGAGCTTTCCGGGCGAGCAGGATGAACACGGCTTGGGTGATTTCCCCGGCGAGATGCGGGTCGCGTGTCTGGCGCAGCGCGGCGGAATAGACCAGATTCACGTGCCGTGAAACCAATTCCGTGAAAGCGGCCTCGGAATTTTGCGTGGCATAGGTGCGCAACAAAGTCAGATCATCCGGTGTTACCATTTACATATAAATGCCGGTTTGGGCCAAAAGCGGACAATATTTTCGTAAAATTATTTTCTGCTCGCGGAATCAGGCATTTTCAGTTAATTGGTGAAGCATAGGAATTGGTTGAACCCATGATCGTTTTTCTAAACGGAACTTTTTTACCGGAAGCGGAAGCGTTTGTCCCTGTGAACGACCGCGGTTTTTTGCTGGGCGATGGCTTGTTTGAAACCATGCGCGTGGTGAATAGCCGCCCATTCCGCATGGCGCAACATATGGAACGCCTTACGCGCGGCCTGGACTTTTTGCGGATCAAATTGCCCTACACACCGAAGGAATTGCAGAAGCTCGGCGCA